>NZ_LSJO01000048.1:0-1107 GCF_001556735.1 Sphingomonas sp. CCH9-F2
GCTCGACCAGCCCGGCTTTCTGGACGAGGCCGCCCAGCTCGATCAGGTGGCGCGTCCGTTCGCGGCGTTGCACGACCCAGACCCTGCTATCCGTTCGCCGTTCCGCCGCTTCCGCCCGCAGCGTCGCCGCCCGGTTCAGCCGCAGCGCCCGATCCGTCGATTGCAGCAGCGTTGCCACCTTTCCGCCCGCGCCGCTGAAAGAAGGCGGCGCCTTTCACGCGCCACGCCTCCTTCGCTTCTGTATCCTTGGACGCGACGGCATCGAGCAGCGCGCCGGCGAGCGTTTCCATGTCGAGCGCGTCCGCGCCGGTGGCGGTGACGAGCTGGCCGAGCTGTTCGATGCGACGTGCCTTGATCGCCTTGGCACGGTTCTCCAGCGCCTTCAGCTCCGCATCATAGTCGCGCACCTTGCGCATGGTGCTCTCTCCTTCCGCGTCAGGTCCACCGCAGCCTAGCAAACGAGAGCGGACAGGCAACCCACAACCGGAACGTTCGGCAGTCAATCACAGGAGCGAAGCGAATGATGAGTGCGCGCTTATACGTCGTTGCCGACGTGCGCCCAGAAGTGCAATAAGCAGGGCGTCATGGCGATCTACCATTTCTCCGCCAAGGTTGTGAGCCGCGCAAACGGATCGAGCGCCGTCGCGAGCGCCGCCTATCGTTCCGCGTCCGAGCTGCACGACGTCCGGCTTGGACGCGATCACGACTTCTCGAACAAGGCGGGCGTGATCCACTCCGAGGTAATGTTACCGGAGGGCGCGCCGGAGCGTTTAAACGATCGCTCGACCTTGTGGAACGAGGTGGAGGCTGGGGAGAAGCGCAAGGAAGCACAGCTTGCCCGCGAGGTGGAGTTCTCGATTCCGCGTGAGATGAACGAGAAGCAGGGCGTCGCGCTCGCGCGCGATTTCGTGAAGCAGCAGTTTGTCGATCGCGGGATGGTCGCGGACCTGAACGTGCATTGGGACAAGGCGAAGGACGGCACGCCGAAGCCGCACGCGCATGTCATGCTGGCGATGCGCGATGTGGGGCCGGAGGGGTTCGGCAAGAAGAACCGCGACTGGAACTCGACCGAGCTGTTGAAGGACTGGCGCGAGGCGTGGAGCGCGC
>NZ_LSJO01000480.1:0-1057 GCF_001556735.1 Sphingomonas sp. CCH9-F2
TCCATGCGGACCCGGCGATGGCGCGAAGCTCGGCCATGACGCGGGCCTTGTCCTCACCCGCCTTGGCGAGCGCCGCCTGGTCCTCGCGCCGGGCCGCGCTGCCCGCCGCGGCGATCCGCTGCGCCATCTGCTCCGGCGTCATCGCCAGCGCCGGACTTCGCGCGATCACGTCGTTGATGGCCGCGATACGGTCGGCCGTAGCGTCCACGCCCTTCTGCATCCGCCCCAACGTCTCGGTATAGTCGGGAAAGTCGATCGCGCCGCGCTCGGCCGCCAGACCCTCCACGGCGCGGCGCAATAGCGCCAGCTCGACGCACATGGCCTCGAACGCCTCGGCTGCGTCGGTTCCTTGGCTGTTGTCCTCGTCCGTCACCCGTCCCCCTTACCGGCTCATGCCACGATCGCGGTTGCGGCCTTGTCCGACCGACTGCGCCAGCTCCTGCCCGATCGACCGGCTCCGCTCCATGCTCAACGCCAGCTCGGGCGCGTGCCGCTTCAAGGCGGATTCGAGCTGCGGGTCGCGGTGCAGCCCGCCCGCGATACTCTCCATGCGTTTGCCCAGCTTTTCCGCGCCCGCACGGTCGCCGGCGCGCTCCATGCTGGCCCGCGCTGCCTTCATGCCCTGCCACTGCTCCACGAAGCGCCCCGCACGCTTCTCCGGGTCGATACGGACCTGGCGCTCTACCTCCATCGCCTTGGCCGCCCCGCCCGTGTTCCCTTCGGCCGCGTCGCGCGCGAGCCGGGGGTCGCGCTCGATCGCGCTGGCGAGGTCGCGCGCGGCATGGGGCCGGATCGCGTCCAGCGCCTCGCCCGCCCGCCGCAACGCGCTCTCCTGGTGCGCCAACACTGGCAGCCCCTGCGCCCGCATCCGATCCATGTCGGCCGCTGCGCGGCCATAGCGCTCGATCGCGCGGGCCTGCGAGGGCGCCAGCGGCTCCCTCGACTGCGCTCGGGACAGGCTGGCCGCGCCGCGCTCCGGCAACGTCGTTTTCTCGGTCGCCGGCTTCGGCCGGAACCCCGCGAACATGCCGCGCGCCTTGTCGCGGACCTTCTCCGC
>NZ_LSJO01000481.1:0-400 GCF_001556735.1 Sphingomonas sp. CCH9-F2
CGCGTCGCACGGTCGCGGTTTCGGGCGCGAGCTTCGCCAGCGCCTCGATCGCCTTCTTGGCGCGTCCCATCGCGTAATGCTCAAGCGCATGGCCAAGGCTGAACAGGAACAGCAGCAGCGCGCCTTCGGCCCATGCGCCCAGCGCAGCGGCGCCGGCGGCAGCAACCAACATCAGCGTGTCGATCTCGAACTTCTTCATCCGGAGGTTGTCGATCGCCTCGCGCAGCGTGAAGAATCCGCCGAAGAAATAGGCTGCGACATAGCAGGCCGTGGGCAGCCACTCCGGTGCGCCGGCAACCAGCCTTTCGATCGCATAGCCGATCCCCAGCAGCGCGCCGCAGGCAAGCGCGAAGATCAGCTCGGTATTGGGGCCGAGAAATTCGGCGTGGCTATGGTCGTG
>NZ_LSJO01000482.1:0-4157 GCF_001556735.1 Sphingomonas sp. CCH9-F2
TGCATGCGCTGGTCCTCGGCCTCGCGCAGCAGGCGTGCCTGGCGCTCCTGCGCGGTCTCGTTCGACGGGGCCGGGCGGCGCGGCGCAGCGGCGGCTGCCGCGGTGGGCTGCGGCGGCGGCGGCGGCGGCGGCGCAGCGGGGGCGGGCGTCGCCTCGGGCGCGCCGCCCTGCGGACCGAGCACGCGGCGACGCTTCACCTCGACCACCACCGTATTGCTACGGCCGTGGCTGAAGCTCTGCTTCACCTTGCCGGTCTCGACCGTGCGCTTCAGCCCCAGGGGCGCGCGCATTCCGAGTTTCGGCTTGTCGTTGTCGGTATCGCTCACTCACATTCCTCGTCTGTCGTCACGGCCGTTTGCGCCCGGACGGAACCGGGCGCCGATGCGCCTTGCGCGGCCGTAGCGCAAGGTGCGTGGATAGGATCAGGGCCGATAAATTGCAGCCAGCGGCCGAGCGCTTCGCCCAGCCGGCCGGCCGCCGCGCGGTCGATGACGCCGATGTGTACCACATTTTCGCGGCCCAGCGCCAACGACAATATGGGGCGGTCGACCGGCAACGCCAAGCCCTTCAGCGAACTTCCTTCTTCGTCGCGGCCCACGCGCCACGCCTGTGCCAGCCGGCGCACACCGTCGTCGCTGGCGTCGGCGGCATGATAGAGCGCGTGCAGCTTGCCCGCGCGCGCCGCCTTCTCGATCCGCTCCGACCCGGTCAGCAGCGTGCCGGAACGCGATTCGAGCCCCAGCCGGTCGAGCGCGTTGCGTTCCAGCGCGGCGGCGACCAGCGCGGGCAGATCGTCGGGAACGGTCAGCGCCGCGCCCTTGAACGCGCGCGCCAGCGCGCCGCGCAGCTTGCCCTTGGCGATCGCCGTCTCCAGCTCCGCGCGATCCACACCGATCCACGCACCGCGACCAGGCGCCTTGGCGCGCACGTCAGGCAGCACCCGCCCGTCCGGCGCCAGCGCCAGCCGGATCAGCTGCGCCGGCGACGCGCGCTCGCGGTTGAGGATGCAGGAGCGTTCGGGCGCGGCGGTCATGCGGCGCCTCCGTCCGTCATGCCGGGCGTGACCGGGGATCCATGACGCCGCGAGCGCAGCGTTCGCGGATCGATGGCCCCCGGCGCAAGGCCGGGGTGACGAAAATGGTGGAGCGTTAGCGGCTCATTGCGAGGGTTCCGCATGCGCGTCCTCCCTCGGTTGCGCGCGCGGCGGCTGGTCGCGGTGCGCGATCAGGATGCCGCCGGCGCCGTAATTCTCGGGGGAGACTTCCTCGATCACGACCTGGACCGCGGCGGGGGATTTGCCCAGCCGCGTGACCAGCGAGGACGTGACATCGGCCACGATCCCCGCCTTCTGCTCCACACTCGCGGTGCCGGCCAGTCGGATCGATACGAACGGCATCAGGCGTCCTGCTGCTCCTCATCGGCCGTTTCGCCCGCCGGTTCCTCCCCCGGCTCGTCGTCGAACCAGTGCGCGCGCGCGGCCATGATGATCTCGTTGCCCTGCTCCTCGGTCAGGCCGTACTCGCCCAGCACGCCGCCCTTGTGCTCGGGACGCTTCGGGGCGTCCTCGTTGCGACGGCGCGGTTCGACGCGCTTCTTCTCGATCAGCTCGTCGGTCGCCAGGTCGGCCAGATCGTCGAGCGTCTTGATCCCGGCCTTGCCCAGCGTGACCAGCATCGCCTCGGTCAGATATGGCAGCTCGGCCAGCGCATCCTCGACGCCCAGCGCCTGCCGCTCCTCGCGGTTGGCCTGTTCGCGGCGATCGAGCGCTTCCTGCGCACGGCTCTGCAGCTCCTGCGCCAGATCCTCGTCGAAGCCCTCGATGCCCGCCAGTTCGTCCAGCTCGACATAGGCGACCTCTTCCAGCGCGCCGAAGCCCTCGGCGACCAGCAGCTGCGCCAGCGTCTCGTCGACGTCCAGCTCGTTCTGGAACGTCTCGGAATTCTTGACGAACTCCTGCTGGCGCTTCTCGCTGGCGTCGGTTTCGGTCAGGATGTCGATCGCCTTGGCGGTCAGCTGGCTGGCGAGGCGCACATTCTGACCACGGCGCCCGATCGCCAGCGACAGCTGGTCGTCGGGGACGACCACCTCGATCCGGTCCTCTTCCTCGTCGATCACCACGCGCGCGACGTTGGCGGGCTGCAGCGCGTTGACGACGAAGGTCGCGGTGTCGGGCGACCACGGGATGATGTCGATCTTCTCGCCCTGCATTTCCTGCACGACGGCTTGGACGCGGCTGCCCTTCATGCCGACGCACGCGCCGACCGGGTCGATCGACGAATCGTGGCTGATGACGCCGATCTTGGCGCGGCTGCCCGGATCGCGGGCGGCGGCCTTGATCTCGATGATGCCGTCGTAGATCTCGGGCACTTCCTGCGCGAACAGCTTCTTCATGAAGTCGGGATGCGCGCGCGACAGGAAGATCTGCGGCCCGCGGTTCTCGCGCACCACCTTCAGGATCAGGCTGCGGATGCGGTCGTTGACGCGCACCACCTCGCGCGGGATCTGCGCGTCGCGGCGGATCACGCCCTCGGCACGGCCCAGGTCGACGACGATGTGGCCGAACTCGACGCGCTTGACGACGCCGGTGATGATCTCGCCCGCGCGGTCCTTGAATTCCTCATACTGGCGCTCGCGCTCGGCGTCGCGGACCTTCTGGAAGATGGTCTGCTTGGCGGCCTGCGCCTGGATGCGGCCGAATTCGATCGGCGGCAGCGGATCGACCAGATAGTCGCCCACCGCGGCGCCGGCCTGCAGCTTCTGCGCGCCCTTGACGTCGACCTGCTTGTAGATGTCGTCGACTTCCTCGACCACCTCGACGACGCGCCACAGCCGCAGGTCGCCGTTGTTCGGGTCCAGCTTCGCGCGGATGTCCATTTCCTGGCCGTAGCGCGTGCGCGCGGCGCGCTGGATCGCGTCCTCCATCGCCTCGATGACGATCGCCTTGTCGATCATCTTCTCCGACGCGACCGAATTGGCGATCGCGATCAGCTCCGCACGGTTGGCGGTGACGCCGGTGGCCATCAGTGGGTTTCCTCTGCTTCGTCCGTCGTGGCGGACGTGTCCAAAATCTCTTCGTCGGCGCCGTCCATCGACAGCGGCACCGTGGCAGCGATCAGCCGGTCGGTCAGCACCAGTTTGGCATCGGCGATCAGCGCGAACGGCGCGTGCGCGACCTCGCCGGTGCGCGGGTGGCGGATCGCGATCAGGCCGTCGGCGTCGATCCCCTCCAACTCGCCCTTGAACTGCTTCTGCCCGTCGACCGCCTCGGTCAGGACGATCCGCGCCTCATGCCCGGTCCAGTCGGCGAAGTCCTGGCGGCGCGTCAGCGGGCGGTCGATCCCCGGCGACGACACTTCCAGCCGGTACGCGCCCTCGATCGGGTCGCGGCCCTCGGCCTCCATCGCGTCGAGCACGTCGGACAGCCGCCGCGACAGCTCCGCGCAATCGTCGATCGTCAGCTGGCGCGTGTCGGGCCGTTCGGCCATCACCTGCAGCGTGCGTTCGTCGTCCTTCCCGAACAATCGCACGCGCACCAGCGCGAAGCCGAGCGCCTGCGCCTCCGGCTCGATCAGACGGGTGAGGGTGTTGATATCGTTCAAGCGGACCTTCCGGACATGCGTTTTTCGCCGCCGCGGAGCGAACCCCGCAGCCCCTTGCACCTCGCGATGTAAGAGAAAGTACGGGCGATATAGCCGTGTTGCGCCGCCGCCGCAAGCCTTCTGGCGGAACCAAGCCGCCGCTGTCATCTTTGAGCCATATCGTATCGCCGCGTCGAGGGAGTGTGCCGCCGATGATCCGCCCGCTGATGTTCACCGCCCTGCTCGCCGCCTCGACCGCCTGCACCGGGGAGGAGGCGAACGGCCCGGCCCCGGCGCCCACCGCCACGCCGTCGCCCGCCGCCAGCGCCACGCCCGCCGGCGGGTTCGCGACGACCGCGGTCGCGCAGTTCGATTCGCCCTGGGCGATCGCCTTCCTTCCCGATGCGCGCATCCTGGTGACGCAGAAGGACGGGCAGATGTTGCTGGTGTCCGCCGACGGCCGCCAGCGCCGCACGATCGCGACGCTGCCGGTCAGCTCGGCGGGGCAGGGGGCGTTGATGGATGTCGTCGCCGCGCCCGATTTCGCGCGGTCGCGGCGGGTCTATTTCAGCTATTCGG
>NZ_LSJO01000483.1:0-8282 GCF_001556735.1 Sphingomonas sp. CCH9-F2
CCCCGCCTCCTGCCGGTCCGCGCCGGTGGATGCCGCGCACATGCCGAACCTGCCGCTAGTGATCGGCCCCGGCGCGGACCGGCAGGAGGCGGGGTATCAGGCGCTGCTGGCCGCCGCGCCCGCGCTGAAACCGCGCATCCGCGCCGCGACATGGATCGGCAACCGCCGCTGGGACCTGACCTTCGACAGCGGCGAGACGCTGGCGCTGCCGCAGGATAACGCGGCGCAGGCGCTGGTGAAGTTCGCGCAGCTGGACGGCGCGCGATCGCTGCTGGGCAAGGGCTGGCTGCGCTTCGACATGCGCGATCCGGCCAAGCTGGTCGCGCGGCGTCCCGGGCAGGACCGCGCCAGCGCGCTGGCCGACGACGGCCGCGCCGACGAAGGCGCAGGCGGGGGCGCGGGAACGACCGGCGACGACGGCACGGGCAACAAGACCTCGGAAGCGCGCGCAGGGGACGCGGCGCGCGGACAAGAGGCATAACAGGGGCGAGAGACACATGGCGAAGGCGGCACCCGACGAGCTGATTACCGCGCTGGACATCGGATCGTCCAAGGTATCGGCGATGATCGCGCAGAAGGGCGACGGCGGCGAACTGGTGGTGCTGGGCACCGGCCAGCGCGAAAGCCGCGGCGTCAAGCGCGGCTATATCGCCGACATGGACGCCACCGAAGTCGCGGTGCGCGAGGCGGTGGAACAGGCCGAGCGGATCGCCGGGCTGAACATCGAGAACGTCTGGGCGGGCTTTTCGGCCGGCGGGCTGGTCAGCGACGAAGCGTTCATCGAGGCCGAACTGGGTGGGATGCGCATCGAACAGGCGGATATCGACGCGTTGCTCCACGAAGGGCGGCAGGCGATCGACCCGCAGGGGCGGATGGTGCTCCACGCGCAGCCCGCGCTCTACACGCTGGACGGACTGACCGGCGTCAAGAAGCCGCTGGGGCTGCATGCCGACCGGCTGGGCGTGCACATCCACGTCATCGCGGCGGACGGATCGCCGGTGCGCAACCTGGACCTATGCGTGCGATCGGCGCATCTGGAGGTGAAGTCGATCATCGCCAGCCCGGTCGCCACGGGCCTTGCCTGTCTGACCGAGGAGGAACGCGACCTGGGCGTCGCGCTGGTGGAGGTGGGCGCCGGGATCACCAACGTGTCGCTGTTCGCGGGCGCGATGCTGGTCGGGCTGAAATCGATCCCGTTCGGCGCCGCCGACATCACCGACGACATCGCCTCCGCCTTCGGCACGACGCGGTTGCAGGCCGAGCGGATCAAATGCTTCCACGGCAGCGCCAACGCCAGCCCGCGCGACAATCACGAGATGGTGACGATCCGCGAGCGTACCGACGACGAGGATTCGGAGGCGTTGCAGATCACCAAGGCGGCGCTGATCCATGTCATCCGCCAGCGGCTGGAGCACCTGATGGGCGAGGTGCAGGCCGCGCTGAAGGAATTGCGCTTCGAAGGGCCGGTCGGCCGGCAGGTGGTGCTGACCGGCGGCGGTGCGGAGCTGAAGGGGATCGCCGACTATGCGCAGCAGGCGCTGGGCCGGTCGGTACGGATCGGGCGCCCGCGCGGGCTGACCGGCCTGCCGGAGGCGCATTCCGGCCCCGGTTTCGCGACGCTGGCGGGGCTGGCGTTCTTCGCCGCGAGCGATCCGATCGACCTGCGCGGGCTGACGCCGACGCCGCAGATGGTGCATCGCCAGCGCGGCTTGCGCGGGTTCTGGAAGCTGGTTCAGGCCGCCAAGGCCAATTATTGACGCGACAATCGGGCGCTTCGCGGTAATTTCTCTTTCACCACGCGCCCCATTGTTGCACATCGGTGTGAATGGCCCGCGACAGGCGACATATTCGCGGGCGGACGGAGTAACTTGTCGATGAGCATCGAATTCATCACGCCCGACCTGGACGATCTGACCCCCCGCATCACCGTGGTGGGCGTCGGCGGTGCCGGGGGCAACGCGATCGCGAACATGATGCGCGCCGACGTGCAGGGCGTGAACTTCCTGGTGGCCAACACCGATGCGCAGGCGCTGAAACAGTCCGACGCGGAACAGAAGATCCAGCTGGGCGCGAAGATCACCCAGGGCCTGGGCGCAGGCAGCCGGCCGGAAATCGGCCGCGCCGCCGCCGAGGAGACGATCGAAGAGCTGTCGCGCCTGCTGGAGGGGAGCCACATGTGCTTCATCGCCGCCGGGATGGGCGGCGGCACCGGCACCGGCGCCGCGCCCGTGATCGCCAAGGCCGCGCGCGACATGGGCATCCTGACCGTGGGCGTCGTGACCAAGCCGTTCAGCTTCGAGGGCAGTCGCCGGTCGAAGTCGGCCGAGGCGGGGATCGAGGAGCTGCAGAAGTTCGTCGACACGCTGATCGTGATCCCGAACCAGAATCTGTTCCTGGTCGCCAATGCGAACACCACGTTCAAGCAGGCGTTCGAAATGGCGGACGAGGTTTTGCAGCAGGGTGTGCGCGGCATCACCGACCTGATGGTCATGCCCGGCCTCATCAACCTGGATTTCGCCGACGTGCGATCGGTGATGCAGGAAATGGGCAAGGCGATGATGGGCACCGGCGAGGCGGACGGCGACGACCGCGCGCTGGTGGCGGCGCAGAAGGCGATCGCCAACCCGCTGCTGGACGGCGTGTCGATGCAGGGGGCCAAGGGCGTGATCGTGTCGATCACCGGCGGTGACGACATGCGCCTTCTGGAGGTGGACGAAGCCGCGAACCATATCCGCGAGCTGGTCGATCCCGACGCCAACATCATCTGGGGTTCGGCGTTCAACCCGGAGCTGGAGGGCAAGATCCGCGTGTCGGTGGTCGCCACCGGCATCGAAAGCCAGGCGCAGACCGCCGTCCCGGCGGCGACCGCGCCGGCCGAGCCGCCGCGCACGTTCAGCTTCAACGCGCCGCGCCGCGCGGCCGATACGCCGCCCGCCGCCGCGCCGCAGGCCGCCGCACCCGCCACGGCGCCTGCGCCGGCCGCCTACCAGCCGGCACCCGAGGCTGCCGTGCCGCCGCAGCAGCCCAGCGGCGCCGCGGCGCAGGCGATGGAGGCGGGCGTGCCCGCCGCCGGCCATGTCCCGTCGCCGCAGGCGATCTCCCCGGCCAGCGAGGCCGTGGAGGACGAATTGCTGCTTGGCGCCGATGCGATGATGCCGGCGCCCGCACCGGAACCGGCCGCGCCGGGCGCCCCGGTCGACCAAGGCGATGCCGGCCGCCGCCGCTTCCTGTCGTCCGGTGCCGATGCGGACGATGCCCCGCCGCAGCCGCGCGTGAAGCTGGGCGGGACCCTGTTCGAGCGGATGCAGAACGCCACCCGCAACGCCGGGCGCGGCGACGAGGAGCCGCGCGATCCGTCCGACCTGCCGCGCTTCCTGCACCGGCAGAACAACCAGTAACCGACACGCCGCCGGTGCCCGGTCGCGCGCCGCCGCCGCCGTGGCGCCGGTGCGCGTCGGCACGGCGACGGCGCCCTGGTAGGTGGTGGCGCGCGACGCGCGGTTGTCCGTTGACGCCAGTGCCGGCGGGCGGGCCACGCATTCGTCGCCCTGCCGGGTCGCTTCGCCGCACTGACCCACGATCGCCATTGGCGGTTCATCGCGATCGGCGTGTAGGCTCCCGCCCGACCGACCCTTCCTATGCCGCCCGGCCCGCCGCATACGCGCCGGCCGCGCGGGGAGCTTGATACGCATGTCCGACGTCCCTCCGCCGCGCGCGGGACGCATCGCTGCCGCCGGCATCGCCGCCCTGCTGCTGGCGGCCTGTCCCGCCGCGGTGGCCGCGCAGCAGCTGCAGATGGTTCAGGCGCTGAACCCCGATGCGGACCGGCTGGCCGACACGATGCGGCGGCTGGGCGCCAGCCCGCGCGATCTGTCCGCGCTGATCGAGGCGGGCGACCTGTCGTTCCGGCTGGGCGACGTCACCGCCGCCGCCGCTTTCTACAAGCGTGCCGAGGCGGTCGACCCGCATAACGGCCGGGTTCATGCGGGGATCGGCCGCATCCTGGTGAATGGCGAGCGGCCGGGCGAGGCGCTGCGCTACTTCGAACTGGCGCAGCGATACGGCGCGCCGATGGCCGAATATGCCGGCGATCGCGGCCTTGCCTATGACCTGGTCGGCGAACAGGAGCGGGCACAGCGCGACTATCGCGCGGCGCTGGCGCGGGGCGGGGCCGACGCCGATCTGGACGAGGTGCGCCGCCGCTATGCGCTGTCGCTGGGCATTTCGGGGCGGCAGGAAGAGGCGCTGGCGCAGATCGACACGCTGCTGCGGCGGTCGGATCGCGGCGCATGGCGCGCGCGCGCGTTCGTGATGGCGATGAACGGCGACGTGGCGGGGGCCAATCGCATCGCATCGGGGATGATGCCGGCGGGGATGGCGCAGGGGTTGGCGGCGTTCTTCCAGCGGCTGCCGACGCTGAGCGCGACCGATCGCGCCTTCGCGGTGCATTTCGGTGAGGTCGCGGCGACGCCCGCGCGGCTGGCCGACGCGCGGCTGACCCCCGCGCTGCCGCCGCTGGGGATCGACCCGACCGCGCCGCGCCAGCAAATCGCCGCGGTGGCGCCGTCGGTCGCGCGGCCGCTGTCGCGCGCCGAACAGCGGCAACAGCAGCGCGCAGCGCAACTGGCGGCGCGCCAGGCCTCGCGCGGTGCCGCTGCGCCCGTGTCCGTGCCGCCGGTCGCTTATGCCGCCCGTTCCGCAGCGGCCAGTTCCGTTCCGGGCGCTGCCCCGGCCCCTGCGACTCCGACTCCGGCTCCGGCACCGCGCGCGCCGGGCGCGACCAGCAGCGCGTCGCCCACGCCCGCGGCGCAGGTCGCGTCGATCGCCGGGGCACAACGCCCGCCGACCGCGATCTCGCCGGCCGGATCGACCGTCGCCGGCGCACGCGTCGCTCCGGGTGTGTCGCCATCGCCGACGCCAGGCTATGCCTCTGCTGCGCCGGCCACCGCTGTCCCCTCGACCGGCGGCACGCGTCCGGCGCCGTCGGTGCAGACCGCCACCGCGACTCCCCCGGCCGCCGCTGTCCCGACGCCGGCTCCGTCCGCCGCCGCCGGCACGACGGCGTCGTCGCCCAGTGTCGCGCCGCGCCCTGAGCAAGCGGCCAATGCCTCGGTCGCGGCGGCGACCGCCACGCCGGGCTTCTCCACCACGACCGGACAGGCCCCGACGCCTGCGCCTGCGCCGGCACCCGCCCAGGTCGCGAGCGCGACGCCGGCTCGGCCGACCGCGATTGGGCGGGGCGAGGATTCGATCCTGGCGCGGATCGTGGCGGGCATCACCATCCCGGCGTCCGAACTCGATGTGCCGCCGATGCCGGGTGCGGTCCCGGTGGTGGCGCCGCCGCCCGCGCCTGGCTCGGCCGCGTCGCTGGAGGAGGCCGCGCGCGTCGCCGAGCGCAACGCCGCAGCGGACGAGGAAAAGCGCGAGCGCCTGATTGCCAAGCGGCAGGCCGAGCGCGCCGCCGCCGCCGCCAAGGCCGCCGCGGACAAGAAGGCCAAAGAACTGGCCGCCAAGAAGGAAGCGGCCGAGAAGCTGGCCGTGGAGAAGAAGGCGGCACGCGCCGAGCCGGAGCGCATCTGGGTGCAGGTGGCGGGCGGCGCGAACGAGGGCGACCTGCCCAAGGCGTGGAAGGCGGTGCAGGCCAAGGCGTCGGCGCTGGCCGGGCGGCGCGCCTATGCGACGCCGTTGCGCGCCACGAACCGCGTCGTCACCGGCCCGTTCAAGACCGAGGCGGAGGCACGCGCCTTCGTCAACACGCTGGCGAAGCAGGGGGTGTCGGCGTTCAGCTTCACCAGCGCGCCCGGACAGAAGATGACGCGGCTGGACACGAAATAGCATCATGGCCGATCTTGCCCCCTGGGCATCCCACCCCGCGCGCAGTCGCGGGCGCTGCCATGCGGAGGAAGCGGGCGACCGTGGCCCGCGCGATGCGTTCCAGCGCGACCGCGACCGGATCATCCATTCGATCAGCTTCCGCCGCCTGCGCCACAAGACGCAGGTGTTCCTGGCCCCGGACGGCGATCACTTCCGCGTCCGGCTGACCCACAGCCTGGAGGTGGCGCAGATCGGCCGCACGATCGCGCGCACGCTGGGGCTGAACGAGGATCTGACCGAGGCGCTGTGCCTGGCGCATGACATCGGCCACCCGCCGTTCGGCCATGCGGGCGAGAATGCGCTGCAAAAGGCGATGCTGGCGGCGGGCGGTTTCGACCATAACGGCCATACGCTGCGCACGCTGATGTGGATCGAGCGTCCCTATCCGCGCTGGCGCGGGCTGAACCTGACATGGGAGACGCTGGAAGGTCTGGCGAAGCACAACGGCCCGATCTACGCGCCGAGCTGGGCGCTGGCGGAGGCGGATGCACAGGCGGCGCTGGAGCTGACCAGCCATGCCTCGCTGGAGGCGCAGGTCGCGGCACTGGCGGACGACATCGCCTATGACAATCATGACATCGACGACGGCCTGCGCGCGGGGTTGCTGACGCTGGGCCAGATCGAGGCGGTGCCCCTGGTGGCGGAGGGCTGGGCGCGGCTGGACACCACGTTTCCGGACCTGCCGCGTGAACGGCTGGCGGGGGAACTGATCCGCAGCCAGATCGGCGCGATGGTCAACGACCTGATCGCCGAATCGCAGCGCCGCATTGCGGAGGCGGGGGTGGAAAGCGTGGAAGAAGTACGCGCCGCCGGGCGCCCGCTGATCGCCTTTTCCCCCGCGATGGCGGCGGCGGAGCGCGAGCTGAAGCGGTTCATGTACGCCAATCTGTACCATCATCCGCGCCAGCTGGAGGCTGCGGATGCAGCGCATCATGTCGTCGCGGGGCTGTTCGCCGCCTATCGCGGCGATCCGTCGCTGCTGCCGGAGGAATGGCGCGCCCGGTTGCCGGAGGGGGAGCCGGGCATCAGCCGCCATATTGCGGATTTCATCGCGGGCATGACCGACCGCTATGCCGTGGCGCGCTATCGCGAGGTTGTGGGCGCGATCGACCTGCCCGAAGGGTTCTGAGGCACGAAAACGGGGCGCGCCCGGCGGCACGCCCCGTCCTTGCTGTCCGGAAGAACCGGCGGATCAGTTGGCCGACGCGAGCGCAGTCAGCGGCGTCTGCGTCCGGAACGACACCGGATAGCCGTTGGCATGGCCGGTGACGCGGTTGCCGTCGACCAGCAGGCGGAAGCGGCTGGCGGAGCCGACTTCGCGACCCTCGATCAGGGTACGGCCGCCTTCACGCGCGCTGGTGCTGTACACATAGGTATGGCCGTCGCGGGTAAAGGTCTGCTGCGCCGGCTCCGCGGCCATGCCCATCGTGGAGATCAGCGCGGCGGCGGCGGCGGTGAGGATCGAAACGGTGCGCATCGTGATAACCCCCTCAGGTCACAGTGAATGATGCGATGCAACATAAATGCTGCGTTGCGGCGTGCAATTGAATCGATCGCGATCTGGATTGCGGCTTTTGCAATCATCCGAACGCGCGGCCGGCATAATTCTGCGACACACCCGGCGTATCGCGGCATCCGCTGAGGGACGAAAATGCCATGACGCCGCAGACGATCGCGCTTCACCGCTTCGGAATGGGAGCGACCCCGGAAGACCGGCCGCCCGACGACCCGCACGCATGGGTGACCGCGCAGTTCGCGCGCTTCGATGCGCGCCCCGCGCCGATCGCGGCGACACGGACGGCGTTGCAGGCGGCGGCCGATCTGATCGCCTTCCAGAAGCAGCGGCGCGAGGTGCGGGCCGCTGCCCCCGCCGTAGCCGCTGCCGCGGCGAACGGTGCCGCCATGGTGCCGCCGACGAAGCCGGGCGACGACCCGGAGCTGAAGGCGCAACGCCGCGCGTTGCGGCAGGATCATTATGCCGCGACCGCCGACGCACGGCTGGCGGCGGCGCTGGCCAGCGACACGCCGTTCGTCGAGCGGATGGTGTTCTTCTGGTCCAATCACTTCGCCGTGTCGGCCGACAAGCAGGCCGTCACCCCGCTGGCTGGCGCGTTCGAGTTCGAGGCGATCCGCCCGCACGTGCTTGGGCGGTTCGGCGACATGCTGTCGGCGGTGGCGCGGCATCCGGCGATGCTGCTGTACCTCGACCAGGCGGTGTCGGTCGGCCCCGAAAGCCTGCGCGCGCAACGCGCCGCGATGCAGGGCCGGCGCCGCGGCCTGAACGAGAATCTGGCGCGCGAGATACTGGAACTGCACACGCTGGGCGTCGGCAGCGGCTATACGCAAGGCGACGTGACCGAATTCGCGCGCGCGCTGACCGGCTGGACGGTGGCGGGGCTGGGCGGGGG
>NZ_LSJO01000484.1:0-200 GCF_001556735.1 Sphingomonas sp. CCH9-F2
CAGCAACCGATCCAGATGCGCTTCAACGAGCTGATCGCCGGCGTTCGCGCCGACGTCGCGATCAAACTCTACGGCGATGACCTCGACGCGATGAGCGAACAGGCGAAGCGCATCGCCGCCGTCATGCGCACGATCCCCGGCGCTGGCGACGTGAGTGCCGAACAGACGTCCGGCGCGCCGACCTTCGACGTGCAGATCGA
>NZ_LSJO01000485.1:0-2525 GCF_001556735.1 Sphingomonas sp. CCH9-F2
GCGGGCGGCGCTCGACCGGCGGCGGCTGTTCGTCGTCAGGCTGGAGCCGGGCAGCGCGCCGGCCGCGAAGGGGCGACCGCTGTTCGGGCTGGAGCTTGGTCGCGCGAAGATGTCGGGCAAGCAGCTGACGCTGTTCACGCGCCAGCTGGCGACGCTGAACCGCGTGTCGCCGCTGGAGGAATCCTTGCGCACGATCACGCGGCAGACCGAGCAGGAAAGCGTGCGCGCGATCGTTGCGACGGTGCATACCGGCGTGGTCGAGGGGCGGCGGCTGGCCGATGCGATGGCGCGCGAGCCGAAGAGCTTCCCGCCGCTGTACCGCGCGATGGTGGCAGCGGGCGAAAGCAGCGGCACGCTGCCGCAGATCATGGAGCGGCTGTCGACGTTGCTGGAACGGCAGGCGGAGATCCGTGGCAAGCTGCTGACCGCGATGGCCTATCCCTCCGTCCTCGCCACGGTGGCGATGGGCGTGGTGATCGCGCTGATGGCCTTCGTTGTGCCGCAGGTGGTCGAACAGTTCGATACCGTGGGGCAGGAACTGCCGCTACTGACGCGGCTGGTGATCGGCCTGTCCGACCTGCTGGTGCACTGGTGGTGGCTGCTGGTCCTGCTGATCGTCGTGGCGGGCGTGGGCTCATGGGCGGCGCTGCGCCAGCCGCCCATACGGCTGGCCTTCGACACCTGGCTGTTGCGCGTTCCGCTGCTGGGGCGGTTGCTGCGCGACCTGCACGCCGCGCGGATGGCACGCACGCTGTCGACGATGGTCGCCAGCCGCCTGCCGTTGCTGGAAGGCCTCAGCCTCACCGCCGGGACGATCCACAACCGCCGCCTGAAGGCCGCGTCGGACGAGATCACCGAGGCGATCCGCGGCGGCGGCAGCCTGTCGGCGGCGATGCGGCGCACGGGGGTGTTTCCGCCGCTGCTGGTCTATCTGGCGGCCAGCGGCGAGGCGGCGGGGCGGCTGGACGAGATGCTGGAGCGCGCCGCCGATTATCTGGAGCGCGAATTCGACCGCTTCACCGCCACCGCGCTGTCGTTGCTGGAACCGCTCATCATCGTGGTGATGGGCGCGATTGTGGCGACGATCGTGCTATCCATCCTGCTTCCCATCCTCCAGCTCAACACGCTGGCGGGGCAATAGCGGCCGGACAGTGAGAGAGACCATGCGTACCGAGACGAAGAAGCGGCGTAGGAAGAACGGCTTCACCCTTGTCGAGCTGATGGTGGTGATCGTCATCATCGGCCTGTTGGCGACGATCGTCGCGCTCAACGTGCTGCCGTCGGGCGACACCGCGCGTATCCAGAAGGCGAAGGCCGACATCGCCACGATCGAACAGGGGCTGGAACTCTATCGCCTTCAGATGGGCAGCTATCCGACGACGCAGCAGGGGCTGCCGGCGCTGGTGTCGGCGCCCGCCGGTGCGGATGCCGCGCGTTATCAGGCGGGCGGGTACGTGAAGAAGCTGCCCAAGGATCCGTGGGGCCGCGACTACCTGTATGCCGCGCCGGGCAAGCACGGGCAGGCGGACGTGTGGACGCTGGGCGCCGACGGGAAGGACGGCGGCGAGGGGATCGATGCCGATATCGGTTCCTGGCAGTAAGCGGACGCCGGTGCGCGGTAGCGCGCGCGACCCGCGAGCGCGCGGCTTCGGCCTTCGTTGGCGTTCCGCCGAACGCGGCTTCACGCTGGTCGAGCTGATGGTGGTCATCACCGTCATCGGGCTGGCGTCGGCGGCGGCGGTGCTGGCGATGCCCGATTCGCGCGGGCGGTTGATGGACGAGGCGGCGCGCTTCGCGGTGCGCACGCGCGCGGCGCATGATGGCGCGATCCTTCAGGCGCGGCCGGTCAGCCTGTGGGTGACGCCGACCGGCTATGGCTTCGACGAATGGCGCGGCGGGCGCTGGACGCCGATCGAGGACGGTCCGCTGGCGATCGAGCGGTGGAACAGCGGCACCGCCGCGGGCTTCGGCGCGCGCGAGCGGGTGATGTTCGACGCGACCGGGCTGGCCGATCGTCCGCTGACCGTGACGCTGCGCCGCGAGGGCGCGCGCGCCGACGTGGAGATCGCGGCGGACGGAAGCGTCCATGTCGCGGGATGACGCGCCCCGCGCCGGGGCGGCGGGCTTCACGCTGATCGAGATCATGGTGGCGTTGACGGTGTTCAGCCTCGCCGCGCTGGCGCTGATCCGGCTGGAGGGGCAGGTGATCCGATCGACCGGTGCGGTCGCCGCGACGCTGCTGGCGCAGACCGTCGCGCGCAACGTCGCGATCGAGGCGGTGACCGATGCGCAAGCGCCGGTGCGCGGGCGGACGAGCGGGGTGGAGAGCAACGGCGGGCGCGACTGGACGTGGGCTCGCGAGGTGCAGCCGGTCGGCGACGCCGGGGTGATGCGCATCGACGTCAGCGTGGGGGATCGCGGCGGCGCGGTGCTGGGGCGGATGACGATGGTGCGGCCGGCGGCGGCGAATGCGGCGGTGGCGCGGTGAGAACGGCGCGCGATGCCCTGCCTGCCCAGTCGGGTGG
>NZ_LSJO01000486.1:0-2766 GCF_001556735.1 Sphingomonas sp. CCH9-F2
GACCTGTACCGCGCGGCCGCGCGCCTCGATCTGCTGCGCCATCGCGATCCCTTCGCGCCGCTGATCCTCCGGGATGTAGCGATCCATCTGCGCCAGCGTCTGCGACCCCTGCGGTAGGCCCTGCTGCGACGATCGCGTTACCAGCGCATAGGCGCGCGTCCAGTCGCGTGACACCGCATCGCCGTTGAACAGCATCGTGCCCAGCACCAGCTCCGCGCGCTTCTCGTCACGCGCCACGGCCTTTTCCAGCCACGGCAGCGCATCCGCCTTGCGATCGTTCTGGAACAGCGACAGGCCGTAATTGTCCTCCGCCTGAGGATGTCCCTGCATCGCGGCCTTGCGGAACCATTCCAGCGCCTGCGCCTGATCGGCCGGGACGCCGCGGCCCAATTTGTACGCCTGGCCCAGATTGAACTGCGCATCGGCATCGCCCGCGGCGGCGGGCGCGCGCCATTGTTCGACCGCTTTGGCGTAGTCGCCGCTGCTCCATGCCTCGACACCCGCCTTCACATCGGCCGCGGCAACCGCCGGCGCCAGCATCGCCACCGCGGCGAGCGCCGCCACCAGACTGCCCTTCATCGCGCATATCCCCTTACACGCCGGCCCCATGTGCCGGCTTCATGCCTTACCACGGCCATGCGCGCAAAGGCATTAACCATCCGTCATCACCGTGGGCGGCGTGCCATCGCGTCCGATCGTTTCGCAACGGCATTAACGGTTCGTCCACATCGCCGTGGCATTCCCGCAGCCGAAACGTCGACGAGGTGAACGGGGCGAGATGCGCATACTGGCGATGGCATCGCAGAAGGGCGGGTCGGGGAAGACCACGCTGTCCGGGCATCTGGCGGTGCAGGCGCAGCGCGCCGGTGCCGGCCCGGTGGTGCTGATCGACATCGATCCGCAAGGATCGCTGGCGGACTGGTGGAACGAGCGCGAGGAGGAATATCCCGCCTTCGCGCAGACCACGGTCGCGCGGCTGGCCGCGGACCTTGAGGTGCTGCGGCAGCAGGGGTTCAAGCTGGCGGTGATCGACACTCCGCCAGCGATCACCATGGCGATCCAGAGCGTCATCCAGGTCGCCGAGCTGATCGTCATTCCGACGCGCCCCAGCCCGCACGACCTGCGCGCGGTCGGCGCGACCGTCGACCTGTGCGAACGGTCGGGCAAGCCGCTGATCTTCGTCGTCAACGCTGCCACGCCCAAGGCGCGGATCACGTCCGATGCGGCGGTCGCTCTGTCCCAACATGGGACAGTAGCGCCGATCACGGTGCATCAACGCACCGATTTCGCCGCGTCGATGATCGACGGGCGGACGGTGATGGAGGTTGACCCCAAGGGCCGCTCCGCCGCCGAGATCGCCGAGTTGTGGGACTATGTCTCCGACCGGCTGGAGAAGAATTTCCGCCGCACGGTCTTTTCCGCGCCCAAGCCGGGCGCCGGATACGGATCGGTACGGCCACAGGCGGGCGGCTTTGGCCGCCGGGTGGTGGGCTGATGCTGAGTACCAAACCGCTGGCGTCGCTGACCTCCGGGCTGCTCGCGCGCAAGGGACAGGCGCGACCGGCGATGCGCCGGCAGGGCGCGTCGCTGACCGCACTGTCGCACGCCGGGGAGGAACTGGGCTGGAACGACATGGGCACCGCCCCGGCCGCGCCCGAGCCGCTGCCGCTGGTGCTGGAGGAGCGCGCGCAGTTGCAGGCCGCGCTGGTGCTGGAAGAGGAGGAGCCGGCGACGGCGCCCGCCGCCGCTCCGGTCGCCGCCGCCGCTCCGGTCGTTGCCGCCGCGCCGGCCCCGCTGCCGCTGCCGGCATCGGGGCGCAAGGCCGCCTTCACGCTGCGGCTGGACCGCGAACGCCACCTGCGGCTGCGGTTGGCGGCGGCGGTGCGCGGCCAGTCGGCGCAGCAGCTTGTCACGCACGCGCTCGACGCGCTGATCGCCACCATGCCCGAGGTGGAGGCGCTGCGCGCGCAGCTGCCCGACGACGGGCACCAGACGATCGTTCGGGGGGACTGATCCAATGACCATTCGCACTCTTGCCGGCGCGGGGGTTTCCGCCCTGCTGGTCGCATCCGTCGCGACGCTGTCGCTGAGCCATGGTGCGGCACCGGCCGTAGCGACCGCGCGCGTCGATCCCAAGGACGCGAAGGCCGCCGCCGATTGCGCCGCCGACGCGCAGCGGATGCTGGCGAAGAAGCAGTGGGACAAGGCGGTGAAGCTGGCCGAGGAGGCCGTGGGGCTGAACGGCCAGGACGCGGGGTATCGCGCGCTGCTGGGCGCGGCCTATCTGCGCGCCGGGCGGTTCGCGTCGGCCGAGCAGGCGTATCGCGACGTCATCACGTTGCAGCCCGACAACGGCCGCGCGGCGCTGAACCTGGCGCTGGCGCAGATCGGCACGGGCAAGTGGGACGAGGCGCGCGTGACGCTGGACGCGCATGCCGAAACGATCGCGCCGGCCGACCGCGGGCTGGCGATCGCGCTGGCGGGTGACCCGGCGGGCGCGGTCGAGGTGCTGACGGTCGCCGCGCGATCGGCGGAGGCGGATGCCAAGACGCGCCAGAACCTGGCGCTGGCCTATGCCATGGCGGGCCGCTGGGCCGAGGCGCGCGCGCTGGTCAGCGTCGATCTGGACGCGGGTGCGGTCGATGCGCGGCTGGGCGAATGGGCCAGTTTCGTGCGGCCGCGTTCGGCATCCGATCAGGTCGCGTCGCTGCTGGGCGTCACGCCCGTGGTCGATCCGGGACAGCCGGTCGCGCTGGCGCTGGCGGG
>NZ_LSJO01000487.1:0-947 GCF_001556735.1 Sphingomonas sp. CCH9-F2
ATCGGGCTGACGATCGCGGCGGGGAGCGTGCCGCGACCGTCGTTCGCGTTTCGCGGTGCGGGGGCGTTCGCGCGGTACGGCGGGCTGGTTGCCGCGGGGCAGTTCTTCGCCTTCGTGTGGAGCCAGGCCGATGTCGCGATCGCGGGGCGGATCGTCGATGCGCGCACGCTGGGGCTGTACGCCACCGCACTGTTCCTGGTGCAGATCGTCGTGTCGAAGGTGGTGCCGCCGCTCAACGAAGTGGCGTTCGCCGCCTATGCGCGGTTGCAGGGCACGCCCGGCGCGGTCGGGCGGGCGTTCCTGACGCTGGTGCGCGCGGTGATGGTGGTGGCGATGCCGTTCTACATGGGACTGGCGAGCGCGGCGGAGCCGATCGTGCTGACCGCGCTCGGCCCGCACTGGCACGATGCCGCGCCGATCGTCGCGCTGCTGGCGCTGTCGATGCCGGCCTATACGCTCTACGTCCTGCTCGGCCCGGCATGCGACGCGCTGGGTCGGCCGGGCATCGCCACCGCCAATGGCGCCGCCGCGGCGGTGATCGCGCCGCTGGCGGTGATCGTCAGCGTGCAATGGGGGATCATGGCGCTGGCCGCGTCGTGGATCGCGACCTTTGCGCTGCTGCTGGCGATCGGCGCGCGGCGCGCGCTGCCGGTGATCGGGGTGAGCGCGGGCGAGCTGGTCCGCGCGGCGGCGCCGGCGGTGAGCGCATCGCTCGCGATGGCGGCGGTGGTCCTCCTGGTCGACCGCGCGCTGCCGCCGCTGGCCGCGGCGACGCGTCTCGGCCTGCTGGTCGCCACCGGGGGCGCGGTCTATGCCGGGTGGCTGCTGGTGTTCGCACGCACCTCGATCGCGGCGCTGCTGTCGTTGGTCAGGCCGCGGCCAGCCGCCTGATCGCGGCGCGCGTCTCGTCCAGATAGGTGCGCCCGTCGAAGCGGCAGGTGCCGACG
>NZ_LSJO01000488.1:0-12039 GCF_001556735.1 Sphingomonas sp. CCH9-F2
GACGAGGTTGGTCGGCCCGTACTGGCCCCCGGCGACGATCGCGACCGCCCCTGCTGCTGCAACGAAAAGGATCAACGCACCTGCCTTCACTGTTCGACGGACACCATCGGTGGACAGACTAGCGATGCTAGCCGTATCTGGCCTGAACGACGCCCCCCTGTTTACGCTCCAGGAGCAATCGCTGCCCATGTTCTCCGGTTCCATCCCCGCGCTCGTGACGCCCCTCGACCAGCATGGCGATTTCGTCGAGAGCGCCTATCGCGAACTGGTCGAATGGCAGATCGCCGAAGGCTCCGCCGCGCTCGTTCCTTGCGGCACCACGGGGGAGGCGGCGACGCTGACGAAGGACGAACAGTTCGCGATCGTCCGCGTCTGCGTCGATCAGGCGCGCGGGCGCGTGCCGGTGATCGCGGGCGCCGGATCGAACGACACGCGCGTCGCGGCGGGCAACCTGATCGCCGCCAAGGAGGCCGGGGCCGATGCCGCGCTGATGGTCCCGCCCTATTACAACCGCCCGTCGCAGGAGGGAATCTTCCAGCATTTCGCGACGCTCGCGCCGACGTCGCCGCTGCCGATCGTCCTGTACAACGTGCCCGGCCGCACGGTGACGGACATCCAGCCCTCCACGCTGGCGCGGATCGTGAACGCCTTTCCGAAGGTGTTCGTCGCGGTCAAGGACGCCTCCGGCGTGCTCCAACGCGTGTCGGAGCATCGCGCGCTGGTCGGCACGGACTTCTGCCAGCTGTCGGGCAATGACGACATGGCGCTGGGTTACAACGCCACCGGCGGGGTCGGCTGCATCTCGGTCAGCGCCAATGTCGCGCCGCGGCTGTGCGCCGATTTCCAGGCGGCCTGCGCGGCGGGTGATTATGTGCTGGCGCGCGACCTCAATGACCGGCTCTTCGCGCTACACGTCGCGCTGTTCACCGATGCCTCGCCCGGCCCGGTGAAGTATGCGATGACGAAAGTACGCCCCGGCTTCCCCGACGGGCTGCGCCTGCCCATGACCTGGCCGTCGGAGCCGAGCCGGGCGGCGGTCGATGCCGGGCTGGCCGCGGCGGGGCTGTAGCCAGGGCGTTCCGGCGAACGCCGGAACCCCGCGGTCGCGCAGGACGACCGCTGTCGGGTGGCGTGACCCGTGGCTCCCGCCTTCGCAGGAGCACGGATATGCTATCTTCCTTTCCCTCCTCGCCGCGAACCCCTACATCACCCGCGTATGCCGCGTCCCAAACCCGCCACGTTCGACAAGAAGAAGGTCGTCGCCGAAAACCGCCGCGCGCGGTTCGACTATGCGATCGACACCACCTATGAGGCCGGGATCGTCCTGACCGGTACCGAGGTGAAGAGCCTGCGCTTCGGCGAGGGATCGATCGCGGAAAGCTATGCCGAGGTGTCGGGGGACGAGGTGTGGCTGGTCAACTCGAACATCCCCGAATTCAGCCACGGCAACCGGTTCAACCACGAACCCAAGCGGCCCCGTAAACTGCTGCTTCATGAGCGTGAGATAAACAAGCTGCACGGCGCGGTGGCGCGGGAAGGCATGACGCTGGTCCCGCTCACCGTCTATTTCAACGGGCAGGGGCGCGCGAAGGTGGAACTGGCACTCGCCAAGGGGCGCAAGGCGCACGACAAGCGCGAACATATCAAGGAACGCGACTGGAAGCGCGAGGCCGGGCGCGTCCTGCGCGAGCACGGTTGAGGTGGCGTCGCGTCCGATGACGGGGTGGGACAGGATCGCGGCGTGGAGCCGGCGCAACCTGCCGACCCGCGAATCGATGGAGCGCATCCGCCTGTTGCGCCCGGTCGCGCATCGCGTGCTGGCGCCCGAACTGTGGCGCTTCACCCGCCGCTCGGTCCCGCGCGGCGTTGCGCTGGGAATGATCGCGGGCATCCTGTTCCCGTTCGCGCAGATCGCGATCGCGGCGCTGATCGCCTTCCCGTTCCGCGCCAACGTGCCCGTCGCGGCACTGGTGACGTTCGTCACCAATCCGCTGACCACGCCGTTCATCCTGTTCGCCGCCTATCGCATCGGCGCGTGGCTGCTGCACTCGCACGCCACTGCGGTGGCGCAGCCGGTGGCGGAGGCCGCGACCGGCTGGCTGCAATGGGCGTGGGATGCCGGCCCGGCGCTGATCGTCGGGTTGCTGGTGATCGCCGGCGCCTCCGCGGCGCTCGGCTATGGCGCGGCGATGCTCGGGTGGCGCGCGTGGATCGGGCGCAAATGGCGGCATCGCCACCAGCATCGCGAGGATCATCGCTAACCGCCCACTCGCCACGCTGGCGCATGGCAAACTCCCGCTCTAAGACACGGGCATCCTTGGGGGGAGGATCATCAACAAAGGATGCCTTCGTACATGCGTCGCCGCTTCATCACCCTGTCCGCGCTCGCCGCGCTCGTCCCCGCTGCGCTGATCGCCCAGTCTGCCACGCGAACCGCCGATGCGCCGCAATATGGCACGTTCGGTTTCGACACCGCCGGCATGGACCGTTCGGTCAAGCCAGGCGACGATTTCTACGCCTTCGCCAACGGCACCTGGGCGAAGAACACCGTCATCCCCGCGGACGAGGCAAATTACGGCGCCTTCTCCGTCCTCCAGGATCTGTCGCGCGAACGCACCCGCGGGCTCCTCGACGCGGCGCGTCGCGATCCCCGGTCGAAGATCGGCACCGCTTATGCCGCCTTTCTCGATACCGCCGCGATCGAGCGCGCGGGCCTTGTCCCGATCCGCCCGTGGCTGGCGACGATCAAGTCGGCGGACAAGCCCGGCTATGCCGCGCTGCTGGCGCAGGCCGATCGCAATGGCGTCGACACGCCCTTCGGCCTGTACGTCGGGCAGGACAGCAAGAATCCCGACGCCTATGTCGTGAACCTGCGCCAGTCCGGTCTGGGGATGCCCGACCGCGACTATTATCTGTCGGACGATGCCAAGCTGGTGGAGACGCGCACCGCCTATCGCGCGCATCTGGCGCGGCTGCTGACGCTGTCCGGGGAGGCGGCCGGTGAACGCGATGCCGACGCGCGCGCCGCCGCGATCGTCGCGTTCGAAACGCAGATCGCGCGGGCCCACTGGACCCGCATCGACAGCCGCGACGCGGACAAGACCTATAACCGCATGACGCTCGCCGATCTCGCGCGCGCCGCGCCGGGGTTCGATTTCGCCGCCTATCTGAAGGCCGGCGGCCTTTCCCCCGACGCGCTGATCGTGGGGCAGCCGACCGCGATCGCGGGGGAAGCGGCACTGATCGCGAAGACGCCGATCGCGGTGCTGCGCGACCAGCTGATCGTGCGCAGCCTCGACGGCTTCGCCGACGTCCTTCCGGCCGCGATCGACCGCGAAAGCTTCGCGTTCAACGAAACGGTGCTCAACGGCACCCCCGAACAGTCCGAACGGTGGAAGCGCGCGGTCGGCTTCACCTCCTCGGCACTGACCGACGACGTCAGCAAGGTCTATGTCGCGCGCTACTTCCCGCCCGCGACCAAGGCGGCGGCGGACGACATGGTCCGCAACATCATCGCCGCGATGAACCGTCGCATCGACACGCTCGACTGGATGGCGCCGGAAACCAAGGCGAAGGCGCATGCCAAGCTCGCCGCCTTCGTCCCGCGCATCGGCTATCCCGATCGCTGGCGCGACTATGCCGCGCTGTCGATCCGCGCGGGCGATGCGTTCGGCAACATGCTGCGCGCCAACCAGTGGCAGCACGACTATAACGTCGGGAAGCTGGGCAAGCCGATCTACCGCTGGGAATGGGGCATGGCGCCGATGACGGTGAATGCGCAGGCCAATTTCGGCCTGGTCGCGATCACCTTCCCCGCCGCGATCCTCCAGCCGCCGTTCTTCGATCCGAAGGCCGATCCGGCGGTCAACTACGGCGGCATCGGCGCGGTGATCGGGCATGAGATGAGCCACCATTTCGACGATCAGGGGGCGAAGTTCGACGCGCGCGGCCGGTTGACGCAATGGTGGACCGACGCCGACGTCGCGCGGTTCAAGGCGCTCAGCCAGAAACTGGTCGCGCAGTACGACGCCTATCAGCCGCTGCCCGGCCTGCATGTGAAGGGGCAGCTGACGCTTGGCGAGAATTCGGCCGACCTCGCCGGGCTGGCTGCCGCGCACGACGCCTATCTCGCCTCGCTGAAGGGGGCCAAGCCCCCGGTGATCGACGGCTTTACCGCCGACCAGCGTTTCTACCTCGGCTGGGCGCAGGTGTGGCGGCGCAACTATCGCGAGGCGAACCTGCGCCAGCGGCTGCTGACCGATCCGCACGCGCCGTCCGAACAGCGCACCTGGATCGTGCGCAACATGGATGCCTGGTACGACGCCTATCGCCCGGCGCCGACCGACCGCCTGTACCTGGCCCCCGACGCGCGCGTGCGGATCTGGTAAGGCGATGCCGCTGGGGGTGATCGACGGACGCGGAGCGCAGCGGCGCCGCTGGCGCATCGGGCTGGCGCTGGCGGCGCTGGCCGGCCTCGCGGCGGCGGGGCTGGTGTTGTGGCTGGTCCATGACGCGACGATCGCGGCAGGATTCTTCGGCGCGGCGATCGTGCTGGCGGGCGTCGCGCTGGCGATCGCGATGCTGCGGCGTGTCGATACCCCTGCGACTGCGGTCGAACATGACTGGGAACTGATCCGCGCGCTGGTCGAATCGAGCGACGACGGCATCGCCGTCACCGATCGGTCCGGGCGGCTGGTGTGCGCGAACGACTGCTACGAAAACCTGTTCGCCGGCTTTCCCACGCCGCCCTCGCTGCCGCTGGCGGGCGACGGCGCGGGGCAGCTGGCGGTCGCGGGCCGCGCGGCGTGGCGCGACGGTCGCGCATCGGCGGCGCTGCGCGGCGCGGTCGGCGCGATCGACGCGACGATCACCCGCGCGGGGCAGGAACAGGATATCCTGGTCTGGCGCTTCGCGCATGGCCCGGCGCCGTCGGGCCAGCCGGCGCGCTTCGCCGAGTCGATCGACGGCACGCTGGGCGCGCAGCTTGGCGCCTCCGGGGTGATGGCCGCGCTGGTCACCGCGCACGGCCATGTCCTTGCCGCCAACGCGGTGCTGCGCACCCGCGCCACCGGCACCCCCGACGGCGTGCTGACCGGCGAGGATCTCGCGCGCTTCCTGGCAGAGGACCAGGGCGGCACCGTCCGCTTCATCTCCGAAGGGGAGGGCGCCAACCCGCTGCGGCTGCTGCAGATCCCGCTGTCCGACGATGAGGAAGCGCCGATCCTGATCGCGATGGTCGACGTCGACACCGGCGTCGCCGGCAGCGCGGAGGATGTCGAGGCGCTGCTGATGCTGATGCCGTTCGGCATCGCGCTGGTCGATCGCGACGGCCGCTTCGTGCAGATGAACCAGGCGTTCGCGCGCGCCGCCGGAGTCGAGCCGGGCCAGCTGCCGGTCTATCCCGGCGATCTGGTGGTGCGCGAGGACAAGAGCGCGGTCGCCGATGCGGTGCGCCGCTTCGCCAGCGGGGCGGCGCGCTCCACCGACCTCGCCGTGCGGCTCAAGGATCACCCGGACGAACCGGTGGCGCTGTCGATCGCCGCCGCGCGCGGTCTGGGCGAGGCGGCGGTGCTGCTCAGCCTCAAGGACAATAACGAGGAAAACCGCCTCAAGCGCGAAGTGGCGCAGGCCACCAAGATGCAGGCGGTCGGTCAGCTGGCCGGCGGCGTCGCGCATGATTTCAACAACATCCTGACCGCGATCATCGGCCATTGCGACCTGATGCTGATGCGCCATTCCCCCGGCGACAGCGATTACGACGACATCCAGCAGATCCGCGCCAATTCCAACCGCGCCGCCAGCCTGACGCGCCAGCTGCTCGCCTTCTCGCGCCAGCAGACGTTGCGTCCGCAGGTGCTGCAACTGCCCGACGTCGTGTCGGAAGTGTCGAACCTGTTGCGCCGGCTGATGGGCGAAACCGTGGTGCTGGAGGTCAAGCACGGACGGGATCTGGGGCCGGTGCGCGCCGATCCGGGGCAGCTGGAACAGGTGGTCGTCAACCTTGCCGTCAACGCGCGCGACGCGATGCTGGCGAAGGGCAATGGCGGCAAGCTGACGATCCAGACCCGCTCCGTCCCGATCGCGGAGGTGCGCCGCCGCGGCAGCGATATCGTGCCGATCGGCGATTACACCGCGCTGGAAATCTCCGACACCGGCACCGGCATCCCGCCGGAGGTGCTGCCCAAGATCTTCGAGCCGTTCTTCACGACGAAGGAAGTCGGCAAGGGCACCGGCCTGGGCCTGTCGACCGTCTACGGCATCGTCAAGCAGTCGGGCGGCTACATCTTCGCCGATTCCAAGCCGGGGCAGGGCGCCACCTTCACCATCTACCTGCCGGTCCATGCGGCAAGCGGGCAGGAGCCGGCGACGCTGCTGACGGTGCCGACCCCCTCCGCGCGGCAACGGTCGAGCGATCTGTGGGGGACCGGCACGATCCTGCTGGTGGAGGATGAGGACATGGTCCGTGCCGTCGCCGAACGCGCGCTCGCGCGGCAGGGCTATACCGTGCTGGCGGCGGAGAATGGCGAGGCGGCGCTGGAGCTGCTCGCCGGGGTCGATCGCCCGACGCTGGTGATCTCGGACGTGATGATGCCGGTGATGGACGGCCCGACGCTCGCGCAGGCGCTGCGCCAGCTGCATCCCGGCATCCCGATCCTGTTCATGTCGGGCTATGCCGAGGAACAGCTGCGCCGCTCGATCGACCTCGACAACGTGTCGTTCCTGCCCAAGCCCTTTTCGGTCCAGCAGCTGGCGGAGGCGACCCGCGACGTCCTGCTGGCGCAACAGGGGACGCCCGCGGCATCGTGAAGCCATTGCGCGCGCGCCGCATCACGCTATGGCGGGATATATGACGATGCGCGTTTTGCTGGTCGAGGACGAACCCCTCATCGCGATGATGCTGGAGGATTTCCTGGAAGCCCTGGACAAGGGGCATGCCGGAACCGCCGATTGCGTCGCCGCCGCGCTGCCGATGGTGGCTGCCGGCGGTATCGACGCCGCGATCCTCGACGTGAACCTGCGCAGCGGGGAAAAGAGCTTCCCGATCGCCGACGCGCTCGCCGCACGCGGCATCCCGTTCGTCTTCGCGACCGGCGGCGGCGGGGAGGAAATCGCCCCCGAACACCGCGACCGCCCGCGCCTGTCGAAACCGTTCACGATGGACGGCGTCGACCAGGCGCTCGCCCAGCTTGGCTGAGGCGTGATCGCAGCCGTGTACCCGGTTCGTCATGCCGGACCTGTTGCGGCATTGGTCGCACCGGTCATCATCCCAGCGAAGGCTGGGATCTCCCGGCGATAGCACGTCGCGACAACCGCTGAAGGCCCCGGCCTTCGCTGGGGCGACGTCTCGGGTCGGCTGGATGATGCGCCAACCCTCACGCTGATCCGGGACATAGGAGCGGGACGGGGCGCGGCGGAAGAGGTCACCCCCTCCCGCGCGCGCCCACGAACCGCCTACTGACCCCCGGTCGCCGTCCCCGCGTCCAGCCCCTTCACGAACTGCGCGCCATGCTTCACCTGCGCGGTGGACGCGGCCAGCGCGCCGCCGACCGGCTCGGCCCGTCCGCCCAGGCACGGCGCCAGGAAGTTTTCCGCCACCGCGTTGAACGCGATATTGTTCACCGGCCGGGCAAAGCCATGGCCCTCGTCGGGGAACACCACATAGGTGACCGGGATGTTCTTGGCCGCCATCGCCGCGACGATCTGGTCGCTTTCGGCGACGTTGACGCGCGGGTCGTTGGCGCCCTGGCCGATCAGCAGCGGCTTCTTGATGCGGTCCACGAACGTCAGCGGGCTGCGCTCCTTCAGCAGCGCGCGCCCCGCCTCGGTGGTCGGATCGCCCATCCGCTTGTAGAATTGCTGCTTGCCCGCTTCCCAATACGGCGGGATCGTCTTGAGCAGGGTGAACAGGTTCGACGGCCCGACGATATCGACGCCGCACGCGAACGCATCGGGGGTGAACGTCAGCCCGGCGAGCGTGGCATAGCCGCCGTAGGAGCCGCCCATGATCGCCACCTTGTCCTTGGTGGTGACGCCCTGCTTCACCGCCCAGTCGACCGCGTCGATCAGGTCGTCGTGCATCTTGCGGCCCCATTGCAGGTCGCCGGCGGACACGAAATTCTTCCCGAACCCGGTCGATCCGCGATAATTGACCGACAGCACCGCATAGCCGCGGTTCGCCAGCCACTGGTGATAGCCGTTATAGCCGTATCCGTCGCGCGCCCACGGCCCGCCATGGACGAACAGCACCATCGGCACCGGCCCGGTCGCGCCCTTCGGCTTCGTCAGGTACGACACCAATGTCAGCCCGTCGCGCGCCTTGATCTCCACCGGCTCCATCGCGACCAGCGGTGCGCCGACCAGTTCCGGGCGGGTCACGTACAGCTGCGTCAGTGCCCTGGCTTTGCGATCGTAGACATAGGTGGCGACCAGCGCGTCGACCGGGTCGAACGTCACCAGCCACTTGTCGTCGGCATCGGTGCGGCTGCCGATCGAAAACTCGCCTTTGTTCTGCGCCTTCAGGAACGCCAGGTCCGCCTTCACCGCATCGCCCACCGGGACATATTCGTTGGTCAGGTAATCGACCGAATAGGCCTCGAGCTGACCGGTCACGGGGTTGAACAGCCCGCCGTCGACATCCGCCTTGGCGCTCTGCCCGACGATCGCGGTCCTCCCGCTTGCCACGTCCTGCGCGATCAGCGCGGCAGTGTCGCGCCCGCGCGAATCGGTCCAGTACAGGGTCTTTCCGTCGGTGGTGAAACCCAGCGGGGCGGTGGTCAGCGAATCCTCCAGCCCGACCTGCGCGACCGGCGTCGTCTCCACCGTCGTGCCGGTGACGCGGAAATAGTCGCTGCCGCCATCGGGTCGCGCCTTGCTGGCCAGCCGCAGCTTCAGCTGATCGTCGGCGACGAACCCGGCATAGCCGTCGTTCTGCATCACCTTGGTCAGCTGCCCGGTGTTGAGGTTCAGGTCATAGACGTCGTGCCAGCGCGGGTCGCGGTTGTTGACCCCGATCAGGATGCGGTCCTTGATCGTCTGGCTGGCGCCGATCACCATCACGCGGGTCTTTTCGAACGGGGTCAGCGTCTTCTGCGCGCCCGTGGCCATATCGACGCCGTACAGCAGGAAATTCTCGTCTCCGCCCTTGTCGTTGACGTACAGGATCGAGCGCGAGTCCGGCGCCCAGAAGCTCTGCCGGATCGGGCGCCCCTTCTCGGCGGTCAGCGGGCGGGCCTGGTCGGGCTTGTCGGATGGCGCGACCCAGATGTTGAGCACCCCGTCACGCGGCGCGATGAAGGTGATCCACTTGCCGTCGGGGGACAGCTTGCCCCCGGTCCGCGTCGGGTTGCCGAACAGCTTGGCGCGCTCGATCAGCGGCACCGCGCCCGGTGTGTCCGCCATCGCCGCCATCACCGGCTGGATCGCGAGCAGCGCCCCACCGGCGGCCAGAATCGCTTTCAACATGCTTGAATCCTCCCTGCTGTATTAGCCGAGCATGGCACGCGGCGCCGTCACGCGGCAACGCTAATATCCTTGCGTTTGACCCGCCTTCCGCGACATAGGCGTGCGCGTTATGACCCACACGTTCGACAAATCCCGCCTGCCCAGCCGCCACGTCTCGGTCGGGCCGGAGCGCGCGCCGCACCGCAGCTATTATTACGCCATGGGCCTGTCGGAGGAGGAGATCGCGCGCCCGTTCGTCGCGCTTGCCTCCGCGGGCAACGACAGCGCGCCGTGCAACACCACGCTCGATGCGCAGGCCGATGCCGCCCGCCGCGGGGTGGAGCAGGGCGGGGGGATGCCGCGCCGCTTCAACACCATCACCGTGACGGACGGGATCGCGATGGGCCACCAGGGGATGAAATCCTCGCTGGTCAGCCGCGAGGTGATCGCCGATTCGGTCGAACTGTCGGTGCGCGGCCATTGCTATGACGCGCTGGTCGGGTTCGCGGGGTGCGACAAGTCGCTGCCGGGGATGATGATGGCGATGCTGCGCCTCAACGTGCCCTCGATCTTCGTCTACGGCGGATCGATCCTGCCCGGCCGGTTCGAGGATCGCGACGTCACCGTCGTGGATGTGTTCGAGGTGGTCGGCCGCTACGCCGCGGGCACCTGCCCGATCAGCGAGGTGCATGCGCTCGAAAAGGTCGCCTGCCCCGGTCACGGCGCGTGCGGCGGGCAATATACCGCCAATACCATGGCCTGCGTCGGTGAGGCGATCGGCCTGTCGCTGCCCAACAGCAACATGGTCCCCGCGCCCTACACCACGCGCGAACAGATCGCGGTCGCGGCGGGCGCGCAGGTGATGGAACTGCTGGCGAAGAACATCCGCCCGCGCGACATCTGCACCCGCGATGCGTTCGAGAATGCGGCGCGCATCGTCGCGGCCACCGGCGGATCGACCAACGGCGCGCTCCACCTGCCCGCGATGGCGCATGAGGCGGGGATCGCGTTCGACCTGTTCGATGTCGCGGAAATCTTCAAGTCGACGCCGTACATCGCCGATCTGAAGCCGGGCGGGAAATATGTCGCCAAGGACATGTACGAGGCCGGCGGCGTCTACATGCTGATGAAGACATTGCTGTCCGAAGGGCTGCTGCACGGCGACTGCATGACCGTCACCGGCAGGACGCTGGGCGAGAATATCGATCAGGTGACGTGGAACCCCGATCAGAAGGTGATCTACGACGCGAAGGTGCCGATCACCCCGACCGGAGGCGTCGTCGGCCTGCGCGGCACGCTCGCCCCCGATGGCGCGATCGTGAAGATCGCGGGGATGCACCGGCTCCAGTTCGAGGGCCCGGCGCGCTGCTTCGATTGCGAGGAGGATGCCTTCGCCGCCGTGGAGGCGCGCGCGATCCGCGAGGGCGAGGTCGTGGTGATCCGCTACGAAGGGCCGAAGGGCGGGCCGGGGATGCGCGAGATGCTGTCCACCACCGCCGCGCTCTACGGGCTGGGGCTGGGGGAAAAGGTCGCGCTCATCACCGATGGGCGCTTCTCGGGTGCGACGCGCGGCTTCTGCATCGGCCATGTCGGGCCGGAGGCGGCGGACGGCGGCCCGATCGCGCTGGTCGAGGACGGCGACACGATCCGCATCGATGCGGAAGCGGGGACGATCGACCTGATGGTCGACGACGCCGCGCTTGCCGATCGCCGCGCGCGCTGGACCGGGCGACAGAATGACTATGGCGCCGGCGCATTGTGGCGCTATGCGCAAAATGTCGGCCCTGCCTATAAGGGGGCGGTCACCCACCCCGGCGCGGCAGCGGAGCGGCATGTTTACGCGGATATCTGATCGGTCCATCCTCCCCGTCGTGCTGACGGCGCTGGCGCTGCTGGTGTCGTGCAAGGAACGCACCACCGACACGTCGGTGCTGGCGAAGGTGGAGGCCGATCAGACCAGCGCCGCCGCCGACGAAGGACGCATCAACTGCGCGCTCGCCGGGGCGGACACGTTCCAGCGCGCGTGCCGCGTCGATCGCGGCACCGACACCGCCGGGCGGCTGGTGCTGACGGTCCATCACCCGGACGGCGGCTTCCGCCGTTTGCTGGTGACGCGCGACGGCCGCGGCGTCACCGCGGCGGATGGCGCGCAGCCGGCGAAGGTCGGGATCGTCGACGCGGGTGAGATAGAGGTCGCGGTCGGCAGCGATATCTATCGCCTTCCCGCCACGGTGAAGCCCACCGGGACGCCTTCCCCCGCGGCGGCGCCGTCGCCCACGCCATCGGAAACGGCCCGACCGCAATGATCCCCCTTTCCGGTCTGCCGGTGCTGACCGCGGCGCAGATGCGTGCCGCGGAAGACAGCGCGATCGCCGCGGGCACCGGTGTCGGTACGCTGATGCAGCGCGCCGGCCAGGGCGTCGCCGACGCCGTGCTGCGGCTCGCCGGCCCGCATGAGATCCTGATCCTGTGCGGCCCTGGCAACAACGGGGGGGACGGCTATGTCGCCGCCGCGCGCCTGCTCGCCGCCGGGCGCAAGGTCCGCGTCGCCGTTGCCGGCGATCCGCGCGGGGATGCCGCACGGGGGGCGCGCGCCGG
>NZ_LSJO01000489.1:0-2421 GCF_001556735.1 Sphingomonas sp. CCH9-F2
CGCGATCGACCGTCACCCCCTGCGATTTATGGATGGTGGCGGCATAGCCATGATCGACATGGGCATAATCCTTGGTGTCGAACGCGACACCGCGCCCGTCATCGAGGCGCACCGCCATGCCCTCGGGCGATACCCGCTCGATCGGGCGAGCGTGCCGTTCTTGACCCCCATGCCCCGTTCGTTGCGAAGGAACATGATGCGGTCGCCGGTCGCGAACTGGCGTGTCCCCCGCTCGGCCTTCACCGTCACGTCGCCGCCAAGGTCGTCCGACGAACGCCCAGCGCCAGCGCGGCGATCAGGTAGCGCATACAGATCTTGGTCGAAGCATCGTTGGCGGTCCCGTCCGATTGGAGCGGGACCATGCGGTTATTGAGCAGGCTTGCCCATTTTGCGGAGCATCGCATTCAGGGTCGCGATTTCGCGGTTCTGGCTTGTGATGGCTTTCTGCGCCTCGCCCCGGACCTCTGCATTCTGGGAACTGCGAAGCGCGATCTGCGACATCGCGACCGCACCGCGGTGATGCTCGATCATCTTGCGAATCCACGTCTCGCCGGCATCGGCTCCCTTCGCCGCCATCATCTTCTGGTGCATGTCCATCTCGGCCGGGCCGTAGGGGTTGGCCGCGGTTGGCTGCATCATCTTGGAATGATCCATGCCTTGATGGTTCATGCCCTGATGCCCCGCCTGCTGGGCTAGGGCCGGGGTAGCGAGCAAGGCAAGGGTCGCCAGCACGGGTACAATACGCAGCTCGATCTCCTCGGGTCGTGTCAATTTTCTACGCGCCGGAAGCGCGCCCCCCTCATCCGCCGAAGCGATAATCGTTGGGTGGCTTGTCCTATCAGTCGCGCTTCGGTTCAAAGCCGGGGAAGAATGGCCTTCATCTGATCGATCTCGCGGCGCTGCCCCTTGATGATTTCGCCGCATAGCGCTTTCAACTCGGGATCACGGAGCGACGCCTCTTGGCACATCAGGATCGCGCCCGAGTGATGCGGAATCATCGACCGCGTGAACGCCCGGTCTCCGATCGTCGTCTGCGTCCGGATCAGCGCGTAGCTGCCGAGGAAGACCGCGATCGAGCCGATAATTAGTGCGCTGTTCGCCGCCCTGGAAGGAAACATATGGCGCATGGCGAGGATCATCGCGACTACCATCGGCGCGACCATCATCAGCGTCATATAGAACATATTCAGGTTGAGCTGCCCCCTTCTGAGTGGTCCATCGACTATGAGAGTCTGGATCAAGGAAGGGACGACGAATGCCTGCCAAGAAGCACAAGCCCGAGGAGATCATCGGGAAGCTGCGTGAGGTTGAGATCATGCTGGGCCAGGGCGGGACGACCGCGGAGGCATGCCGCCGGATCGCGGTCAGCGAGCAGACTTACTACCGCTGGCGCAAGGAATATGGTGGCCTGAAGACGGATCAGGCTCGGCGAATGAAGGACCTGGAGAAGGAGAACCTGCGGCTGCGCCGTGCGATCTCGGACCTGACGCTCGACAAGCTCATTTTGCAGGAGGCCGCGCGGGGAAACTTCTGAGCCCCGCACGGCGCCGGCGCTGCATCGATCAGGTGAAGGAGACGCTGGATGTGTCCGAGCGACGGGTGTGCCGCGTGCTTGGCCAGCATCGGTCGACGCAGCGCAAGGTGCCGTGCGGGGCAGGCGACGAACAGACCCTGACCGAGGACATCATCGAGTTGGCCAGGCAGTACGGGCGCTACGGCTATCGTCGGGTGACCGCGCTGCTGCATGCCGCGGGGTGGTCGGTGAACCACAAGCGTGTCGAGCGCATCTGGCGTCGTGAGGGGCTGAAGGTACCGCAGAAGCAGCCGAAACGCGGCCGGCTATGGCTGAACGATGGCTCGTGCGTCCGGCTGCGGCCCGAATATCCGGGACATGTCTGGGCATACGACTTCGTCGAAGGGCGGACGCATGATGGCCGTAAGTTCCGCATCCTCACCATCATCGACGAGGCGAGCCGCGAGTGCTTGGCGCTGATCGTTGCGCGCCAGCTCAAGCATGAGGACGTATTGGCAGCACTTGCCGATCTGTTCATTGCTCGAGGCCCGCCGGCGCACATCAGATCGGATAATGGCAGCGAGTTTATCGCCATCGCGGTCCAGAAATGGCTCGGGCAGGTCGGCGTGAAGACGCTCTACATTACGCCGGGCTCGCCATGGGAGAACGGCTACAACGAGAGTTTCAACGGGTCGCTGCGCGACGAGCTGCTCAACGGCGAGATCTTCTACAGCCTCGCCGAGGCAAGAGTGCTGATCGAAGCATGGCGACGGCACTACAACACCGTCCGGCCGCACAGCAGCCTGGGCTACAGGCCGCCGGCGCCGGAAGCGGCGACACCGCCATTGCCGGTCTCCGGTTCCGCTTCGCTCCACCTCCGACCGGCAATGGCGGCGGAGACGACAATG
>NZ_LSJO01000049.1:0-20261 GCF_001556735.1 Sphingomonas sp. CCH9-F2
GCGCCGGCGCCGGACGCGTCGTCCTCGACCGCCAGCGGCTCGATCGTGATCTCCATGTCGTCCATGACGAACAGGAACACGTCCTCGATCGCGTCGTGCGAGATATCGCCGACCAGCGTGCAGTCCCAGCCGATCACGCAGTGGTTGGGAACCAGATCGGCCAGCGGCGGCACCGCGTCGGTGCGCGCGACGATCGTGGCGTCGCCCAGCGCGCGCAGTTCGTCGAGCAGCGCCAGCGGGTTGGTGCCGTTCGCCATCGCATCGACCGGCAGGCGGAACGACAGTTTCCAGCCCTTCTTCGTCGGTGCGGCCGGGGCAGGGGCAGGGGCACTGCCGCCGCCCGCCGCGGCGTCTACCGCGGCGGCGAGCCGCGCGAGAATCGCCTGGCCCGCGGCCTCCGGCGCGTCGCCTTCGACCAGCGCGCGCATATGGTCGCCCGCGGACAGGATGACGTCGACCAGATCGGGGGTCGCGCGGACATCGCCCTTGCGGACGCGGTCGAACGCGGTTTCGCAATGGTGGGTGAAGCCCGCCAGGGCATCGAACCCGAACATCGCGCCCGAACCCTTCAGCGTGTGGAGCCCGCGGAACACCGCATTGACCAGGCCCATGTCGCCCAGGTTGTCGCGCAGGTCGAGCAGGCCCTGTTCGACCTGTTCGAGAAGCTCGCCCGCCTCGATGCGGAAGGCTGCTGTGGGATCCTCGCTCACCGTGCCAGCACCTTCTGCGCGACGCGGATCAGCTGTTCGGCCTGGAACGGCTTCACCAGCCAGCCGGTGGCGCCCGCGGCCTTGGCCTGCGCCTTCATGGCATCGTCCGACTCGGTGGTCAGGAAGATGATCGGGATGCCGGCCTGTGCGGGCTGCTGGCGCAGCGCTCGGATCATCTCCAGCCCGTCCATGTTCGGCATGTTCAGATCGGTGACGATCAGGTCGAACCGCTGCGCGGTGGCCTTTGCCAGGCCTTCGACGCCATCGGACGCCTCGGTGACGGCATAGCCCGCGCCCGACAGGGCGATCCGGATCGCCATGCGCAGGCTCGCGCTGTCATCGACGGTAAGGATGGAAGCGGTCATTGCGCAGTGTCTCCGTGGAACCAGAAGTGACGGTCATCGTCAGAAAGGGCGGTGAGGAAGCCGGCGCGCTCCAGCAGCGCGGCGACGGTCGCGTTCGCGGGCGCGGTGAGCGCGAAATCGCACTGCGCGCCGGCGGCGGTGGCGCGCGCCGCCTCCACGACTTGCAGCACGCTGAGGTCCGGCGCGACGGCGGCGGACAGGTCCAGCCGGACCGGTGCGCCGCTGTTCAGCGCGTCCGTCAGGTCGGCGGCAAGCGTACCGATGGTCGGAAGGCACAGGTCCTCCGCCGCGGTCACCGTAGTGATCGACATGTTCGACAATCCTTCGATGTGACTTGACCCCGCGGTGATCGCCGCGAAGCCGAAGCCCGTTCCATCCGCCGCGCCCCCCGCGCGACGGTCGATCGAGTTGGCGCCGGCGCAGCCGGCCTTCCCGTGACGATGGCCGATCAAGCGGCTATGCCCTGCCCCCTCCTGACCACTCGATGTTCGGTGGAGGTGCAGGGGTCGGGATACCCTGGCTCCACCGTTCGGCTCGTGCATCCGGGATAGGGAATTGTGGTAACAGAGCGGTTGTCGCCGGGTACGTATTAATACGTGTCGGGGTTGGCGGTTCACCCCATGCTCAGCCGCTGTACCGCCTGATATCGATCTATTAGACTTTAGGCTAAGGGTGGTGAACGGAGCGACAAATCCGCGGTTTCGGCGCTGTTCCGTGAGCCGCTGAGGCGAATCCGGGCCATACGGCCGGGCGGCGATGTCGATCGATTGCGAGACGCCCGCGTTCACCACTCGCGTTCATCATGACCGGCAACGTCCATTGCTGATTCGCGAAGCGGGAGGTTGGCGGACTGGCGGTTGCGTCCCCCGGTCTTCGCGCATAGGCGTCGCCGCGCCCCCTTGTCGGGCGGCCGGGCGATCACGCCCGCCATCGTCATCAACCGGATCGAGCGAGTGAGCGGCATCCCCCACATCCTAACCCTGTCCTGCCCGGACCAGCCGGGGATCGTCTCGCGCGTGACGGGCGTGCTGTTCGAGGCCGGCGGCAACATCCGCGAGGCCGCGCAGTTCGAGGATGCCGAGACCGGGCGCTTCTTCATGCGCGTGTTGTTCACGCTGCCGGAAGAGGCGCTGGTGCCGTTGACCGGACGGTTCGGCGCGGTGGCGGATCACGGCGACATGACCTGGGCGATCAGGCGCGCCGACGCACCGCGCCGGGTGCTGATCCTGGTGTCGAAATTCGACCATTGCCTGGCCGACCTTCTCTACCGCCACCGGATCGGGGAACTGGCGATGGAGGTGGCGGGCGTCATCTCCAACCATCCGCGTGAAGCGCTCGAGGGGCTGGAGCTGGGCCACATCCCGTTCCATCACCTGCCGGTGACGCCCGAGACGAAGCCCGCGCAGGAAGCGCGCATCAAGGCGATCGTCACGCAAAGCGGTGCCGAACTGATCGTGCTGGCGCGCTACATGCAAATCCTGTCGGACGATCTGGCGGCGTTCCTGTCGGGCCGGTGCATTAATATCCACCACAGCTTCCTGCCCGGCTTCAAGGGGGCCAAGCCCTATCATCAGGCCCATGCGCGCGGCGTGAAGATGATCGGCGCGACCGCCCATTACGTCACCGCCGATCTGGATGAGGGGCCGATCATCGCACAGGACGTGGAGCCGGTGACCCATGCGGATTCGCCCGAGACGCTGGTGCGCAAGGGCCGTGACATCGAACGGCGCGTGCTGGCGCGCGCGGTCCGCTATCACCTGGCCGACCGCGTACTGTTGAACGGCGCCAAGACGGTGGTGTTCACCGACTGACGGAACCGACGGAAAGCGCTTCGCGTTTTGCCCGCACGGGGGAAAGGCGCGCCCGCGCCGTGCGCCCCCGCGACATGGGGTGAAATGAGCAGCGAGACGCCGGAAACGCCGCAAGGCGGCGCACCACCCCATCTGAAGCGCGGCGCCAATCCCGACATGGCGGACGACAGCAATGCGATCTTCTTCGCCGCGGTGAAGACCACGCGGATGCCGATGATCGTCACCGACCCGAACCGTCCCGACAATCCGATCGTGTTCGCCAACCCGGCCTTCATGACGTTGACCGGTTATGGCTGGGATGAGCTGGTCGGGCACAATTGCCGGCTGTTGCAGGGGCCGGACACCGACCCGGAAACGATCGACGAGGTGCGGCAGGCGGTGGCCGGCCGGCGCGAGACGTCGGTGGAGATACTGAACTACAAGAAGAACGGTGCCGCGTTCTGGAACGCGCTGTTCATCTCGCCGGTCTATGACGCTGACGACAATCTGATCTACTTCTTTGCGTCGCAGCTGGACGTCACGCGCCGCCGCGACGCCGAGGATGCGCTGCGCCAGGCGCAGAAGATGGAGGCGGTGGGCCAGCTGACCGGCGGCGTGGCGCATGATTTCAACAACCTGCTGACCGTCATCCAGGGGTTCAGCGACGTGGTGCTCAACAATCTGGAGCATGGCGAGGCGTTCGACCGGAAGAAGGCGGCGCGGTCGATGCGCGCGGTGCTGCAGGCCGCGGAGCGCGGCGCGACGCTGACGCAGCAGTTGCTGGCGTTTTCGCGCAAGCAGAAATTGCAGGGGCGGATCGTCAATCTGGTGGACTTGATCGACGAGCTTCGGCCGTTGATCGAGCGGACCGCCGGCGGCACCGTGCGGGTCGAGATCGAGCATCGCGGGGCGACGTGCAACGCGCGGATCGACCCGACACAGGCCGAACTGGCGATCATGAACATCCTGCTGAACGCGCGCGATGCGATGCCCGACGGCGGCGTCGTCACGATCGGCGTCGACGGGGTGACGGTGTGCGCCGGCGACGAAGGGTTCGGGGAGATGTCGCCCGGCGAATATGTGATGGTCACCGTCACCGATCGGGGCAGCGGGATGTCGCCCGAGGTGCTGCAGCGCGTAACCGAGCCGTTCTTCACGACCAAGGATCAGGGGAAGGGAACCGGGTTGGGGCTGTCGATGGTCTACGGTTTCATGAAACAGTCGGGCGGGACGCTGCGCATCGAATCGATCGAGGGCGAGGGGACGTCCGTGCGCATGCTGTTCCCGTGCGAGGATGCGAAGGTCGATCCACGCGGATCGCAGCCCGCCCGCGGCCTTGCGGACAAGCGCGGCAACGAGACGATCCTGGTGGTGGAGGATCAGCCCGATGTCGGGGATTACGCCGAAGCGGTACTGACCGAATTCGGCTATACCGTGCTGCGCGCGAACGACGCCGACGAGGCGCTGGCGCTGCTGGACGGAAAGCCGCATGTCGACCTGCTGTTCAGCGACCTCATCATGCCCGGCGGGATCAACGGCGTCATGCTGGCGCGCGAGGTGCGCCGGCGGCGCCCGCGGATGCGGGTGCTGCTGACCACCGGTTACGCCGAATCCTCGATCGAGCGCGTCGATGCGCGCGGTGCCGAATTCGACCTGATCCAGAAACCGTACAAGCGCGCCGAACTGGCGTCGAAGGTGCGGCTGGTCATCGACGGCCCTACGGGCGTTGCCTGAGCCGTGATCGCTCCATCTGGGTTGCTGATCGAGATTGCCGAAGCCGGATCGGTCACCTAGATGAGACACGCTTTGGACCGTAAGCCGCTCGATCCCTTTCCCATTTCGCCGTTCGTGCCGGCGCCTGAGGTGCAGGCGGCGATCGACCGTTTTCGTCGGCGGTTGAGCGCGCGCGACCCGCTGGCGGTGGCGATGGAGGTGTCGCCGGTGGCGATGGTGGTGGCGGACCCGTCGTTGCCGGACATCCCGCTCATCTATGTCAACGAGGCGTTCGCGCGGCTGACCGGTTTCGCGGCGGTGGAGGTGCTGGGCCGCAACTGCCGGTTCATGCAGGGGCCGCTGACCGAGGAGGCGGATGTCGGCGCGTTGCGCGACGCGATCGTCCGGCGCGAGCGGATCGAGATCGACCTGCTCAACCACCGCCGCGACGGGACGCCGTTCTGGAACCGGCTGGCGATCGCCCCCGTGCCGGGCGATGACGGCGCGGTGCGCTATTTCGTCGCGTCGCAGATGGACGTGACGATCGAGCGGCACCAGTTGCAGCAACTGGAACACGATCGCGAGACGCTGGCCGCGGAGGTCGCGCGGCGTGAGGCCGATCTGGCGGAACAGGACAGCAAACTGCGACTGGCGCTGGAGGCGGGGGGTCTGGGCACGTGGTCGCTGGCGCTGCCCGAACGCCGGCTGACCGCGTCGCCCAGTTGCAAGCGCAATTTCGGGCGATCCCCCGACGCACCGTTCGATTATGACGAGTTCGGGCGATCGCTGCATCCGGAGGATGCCGCGCGCGTGGCCGCGGCGATCCAGAATACGCTGGAACATGACGTTCCCTATCATCTCGACTATCGCATCCTGACGCCGGCCGGCGAGCAGCGATGGATCACCGTCAAGGGCGAGGTGCAGCGCCGCGCCGACGGCAGCCCGTTGGCACTGACCGGGTTTTCGATCGACATTACCGATCGCAAGTTCGCCGAGGCGCATCGCGAGGTGCTGGCGCGTGAACTGACCCATCGGGTCAAGAACACGCTCGCCACCGTCAACGCGGTGGTGATGCAGACGCTGCGCGATGCGGCGTCGCTGGGCGAGGCGACCGCGACCATCTCCGGCCGGATCGCCAGCCTGGGCGAAGCGCATGAACTACTGATCCAGGACGAGGTGGAGGGCGCGGCGATCGGCGATATCGTCGACCGGGCGCTGATCCCGTTCAAGGACCGCGGCGGACAACGGTTCCGGGTCGCGGGGCCAGCGGTGCGGCTGTCGCCTGATATCACGCTGGCGCTGTCGATGGCGCTACATGAACTGGCGACCAACGCGATCAAATATGGCGCGCTGTCGGTGCCGAGCGGGACCGTCTCGGTCGAATGGTCGATCGAGGGGGAGGGGGCCGACCGCCGATTGCTATTCGCCTGGACCGAGCGTGGCGGACCTCCGGTCACCGCCCCGGTGCGCACGGGGTTCGGCACGCGGATGATCGAGCGGGTGCTGGGGCGGCACGTGCGCGGCGACACGGCGATCCGCTACGAGCCGGACGGCGTGCGCTTCGCGATCGAGGCGGTGATCTGACCCAACGCCCCGTCGTGCAAACGGGGCGATCGAACCGGAACGGCACGAATTCCGGTGCCGAACGGTGTATAAGCTCTCGACCATGTGCCATGTCCTTCTAATCGAAGACGATTGGCTGCTGGCCGATCATATGATGCAGCTGCTCGAGGCCGCGGGCGCGACATCGGTCGTGCTGGTCGATGGTGAGGAGGAAGCCGTGCGTGCCGCGATGGTGCGGCGACCGGCGGTGATCGTGTCCGACGTGTCGTTGCGACAGGGGCATGGCCCCGCCGCGGTCCTGCGGATCGTCGGTGACGACGCGCAGGTGCGGGCGATGTTCGTGACCGGGGAGCCTGCCGCGGGGCGCCCGGGCGACCCGCGCTGGCCGGTGCTGACCAAGCCGGTCGCCGACGAGGTGTTCGTCGCGACGTTCCGCAGCATCGCGCCGATCGTATAGCACGAACGAACGCTACCGGCGGATCGGGTGGCGCTGGGCCAGCAGGTTGCGGATCGTGGTGGCGGCGACGCCTGCCTCGCCCATCGCGTGGCTGATCTGGTCCAGCCCCTTCACCACGTCTCCGGCCGCGAACAGGCCGGGGACGGTGGTGCGCTGGTGATCGTCCACCACCAGGCAGCCGTCCTGTGTCGCCCGCGCGCCCGCGTCGATCGCGAGCCGCGAGCGGATCCGGCTGCCCAGCGCCGGATAGACGCTATCGAACGCCATCCGACCGCGCGCGGTATCGAGCGCGAGCGTGTCGCCTTCGATCGCATAGCCGCCGCACGGGCCGTCGACCCGCACGATCCCGGCATCGTCGAGCGCCGTCGCGCAGCCATCGTCGAGAAGGTGCTCCGCGTCCGGCGCGATCAGCGTGACGTCGCGGGTGAAGCCGCGCAGGAACAGCGCCTCGCGCATCCCATGGTCGCCGGTGCCGATCACCGCGACGCGCCGGTCGGTTACCTCATAGCCGTCGCACACCGGGCAATAGCGCAGCAGCCCGCGCGCCAGCGCCGCGTCATGCACATCGGGGGCCAGGCCACGCGGGCGGTGGTTGACCACGCCCGTCGCCAGCAGCACCGTGCGCGCGGTGTGGCGGCCGTGATCGGTCGTCACGATGAAACCGTCGCCATCGGGGGCGAGGCCGATCACCTTCACCGGCTCGCATCGCGTGCCGTAGCGCTCCGCCTGGTCGCGCATCCGCGCCAGCAGTTCGGTGCCGGCGATCCCCTCCGGAAAACCGGCGTGGTTGCGCGTGCACGGGATCATCGCCGCGCGGCTGGAGCCGCTGTCGAACAGCCGGACGGATAGATGGTAGCGCCCGAGGTAGATCGCTGCGGTCAAGCCCGCCGGCCCCGCGCCGATAATGATGCAATCGTCCATTCGGCTTGCGATCCCTGGAATTTGTATATACATAACGTATATACGGGAGGCCCGCTATGGGTAACGAATATCGCGCGAAGGTGTTCAAATCCGGCAACTCGGTCGCGCTGCGCCTTCCCAAGGCGCTGGGGTTCAGCGAAGGTGACGACGTGATCGTCGTCCCGCACGACGACGGTTCATTCAGCCTTTGGCGGAGCGAGGAGGGCGCCGACGTGCTGCTGAGCCTTTACGGCAGTGTGTCGGAAGGGTTCATGGCCGACGGGCGCGGCGACATCGAGCAGATGCCGCGAGACTGGTCGGCGGGCGATGGTGACGCGGCGGCGGCATGACGGGCTATCTGCTGGATACCAACGCCTGTATCGATTTCCTCGTCGGGCGCAGCGATCCGCTGGCGCGACGGATGGGGCAGGCATTCGGGCGGCTGCACGTGTCTGCCATCACGGCAGGTGAATTGCGGGTGGGAAACCGCCGATCGACCGATCCTGTGCGCGACGCGAAACGGGTCGCCACCTTTCTGGCGGCGATCGGGATCCTTTCCTTCGATGCCGAAGCGGCGGTCGCCTATGCCGAGATGGCGCAGGCGATCGGGATGCGACGCGGGATTGTCGACCGGCTGATCGCCGCGCAGGCGCTGTCCACCCGGATGACGCTGGTCACCAACAACGAACCGGACTTCACCGGCATCCCCGGGCTCGCCATCGAAAACTGGACGCTATGACCTTCCGCTCGACTGTATTGACGCTCTACCCGGAGATGTTTCCCGGCCCGCTCGGCACTTCGCTGGCGGGGCGGGCGCTGCGTGAGGGGCGCTGGTCGCTCGATGCGGTCAACATCCGCGATTTCACCACCGACCGGCATCGCACCGTGGACGATACTCCGGCGGGCGGCGGCGCCGGGATGGTGCTGCGCGCGGATATCGTGGCGCGGGCGGTCGATGCCCATGCCGACGGCCGCCCGATCGTGGCGATGACGCCGCGCGGGGCGCCGCTGACGCAGGCGCGGGTCCGCGATCTGGCGGCGGGACCGGGCGCGGTGGTGCTGTGCGGCCGGTTCGAGGGCTTCGACGAACGATTGTTCGACGCGCGCCCGATCGAACAGCTGTCGATCGGCGACTACATCCTGTCGGGCGGGGAGATGGCGGCGCTGGTGCTGCTGGACGCTTGCGTTCGGCTGCTTCCCGGCGTAATGGGCGCGGCTTCGAGCGGAGTCGAGGAAAGCTTCGAAAGCGGCCTCCTCGAATATCCGCACTATACCCGACCTGTCGAATGGGAAGGGCGCACGATCCCCGAAGTGCTGCGATCGGGGGATCATGCGAGGATCGCAGGCTGGCGCCAGGCGCAGGCCGAGATCGATACACGGCTACGGCGGCCGGACCTTTGGGAGCGTCATGAGGGCGCTCGGGTCGGCTCGCCCTCTGGCGCGCGGCGACGGACTGAGGACGATTGACATGAACCTGATCCAGACGCTCGAAGCCGAGCAGATCGCCAAGTTCAACGAGACGAAGAAGATCCCCGAATTCCGCCCGGGCGACACCCTGAAGGTCGGCGTGAAGGTGGTCGAAGGCGACCGGACCCGCGTCCAGAACTACGAGGGCGTGTGCATCGCGCGGGCGAACAAGGGCATGGGTTCGTCGTTCACCGTGCGCAAGATCAGCTTCGGCGAGGGCGTGGAGCGCGTGTTCCCGCTGTATTCGCCGAACATCGATTCGATCGAGGTGGTGCGCAAGGGTGCGGTGCGTCGTGCCAAGCTGTATTACCTGCGCGGTCGTACCGGCAAGTCGGCGCGTATCGCCGAGCGCCGCGACAACCGTCCGGCGGCGGTCGCCGCCGAGTAATCGGTACGGCATCTCCGGTTCCACGAAGGGGCGTGGCGGGCAACCGTCGCGCCCCTTTTCGCATCGTGCGCGTATGTTGCCGAGCGGGGGGCATTGCGCCTACGGACGAGGCAAGGCGCGCCGGGGTCTGCGGCGCGGACGGGAGACGTGCATGTGGCGGTTCGGCGTAGCGATGACGGCGGTGGCGATGGTGGGCGCCATGTCCGCTGAGGCGCAGGCGCCCGCGGGAACGCCGCCGGCCGGGACGGCCGCGGCCCGCACCCCGCTGTCGCTGGAACGGGTGTTCTCCAGCCCGGACCTGGCGGGTACGCAGCCGCAGTCGCTGAAGCTGTCGCCCGACGGCACGCTGCTGACGTCGGTGCGCAACCGCCCGGACGAGCGGCAGCGGTTCGACCTGTGGGCGCTCGACACGCGCACCGGTGCGGAGCGGATGCTGGTGGACTCGCGCAAGGCGGGCAGCGGCGCGGAACTGTCCGAAGCCGCGAAGATGCAGCGCGAGCGCGACCGGTCGCTGACCGGCAAGACCGGCATCCTGCAATATGACTGGTCGCCGGACGGGCGCACCATCCTGGTCCCGATCGACGGCGAGTTGTATCTGGCCGCGCTGGACGGATCGATCGCGAAGCTGCCGGGGACCAACGGCGCGCTGAATCCGACCGTCAGCCCGAAGGGCCACCATATCGGCTTCGTCAGCGGGCAGAACCTGTTCGTCCAGCCGCTGGGCACCGGCGGCGCGGCGCGCCAACTGACCAAGGGGGGCGGGGGCACCGTCCACTGGGGCGAGGCCGAGTTCGTTGCGCAGGAGGAAATGGACCGGCGCGCCGGTTACTGGTGGTCGCCCGACGAACGCTATCTGGCGGTCGAACGCTTCGACGAGGCGCCAGTGAAGGTGTTCACCCGCGCCGCGATCGGCGCCAGCGGGACCAGCATCTATCAACAGCGTTATCCGGCCGCGGGCACGCCGAACGTTGCGGTGGAACTGCACATCCTGCGCAGCGACGGATCCGGCGGGGTGAAGGTGGACTTGGGCAGCGACCCCGACATCTATGTCGCGCGCGTCGACTGGCTGCCGGACGGCTCGGCGCTGCTGGTGCAGCGACAAAACCGCGCGCAGACCCGGCTCGACATGCTGCGCGTCGATCCTGCCACGGGCGCGTCGCGTGTGCTGTTCACCGAGGAGGCGGGCGCCAAGAGCTGGATCAACCTGACCAACGCCTATCGCGCGCTGCGCGACGGCAGCCTGTTGTGGCGGTCGGAGCGCGACGGCTTCGGGCATCTGTGGCGTTTCCGGGACGGGCGCTGGACGCAGCTGACCAAGGGACCGTGGGTGGTGTCCGACCTGGTCGGCGTGGACGAGAAGGCGGGGCGCGCGTTCTTCACCGCGAACAAGGACGACCTGCTGGAACAGCAGCTCTACGCCATCGACCTGAAGACGCGGGCGATCACGCGGCTGACCGAGCGCGGATGGTGGAACGAGGCGACCGCCGACCCCGCTGGCACGCGCTTCATCATCAAGCGGTCTAACCCCGACCAGCCGTCCCAGCATTATCTGGCGGACGCCAGCGGCAAGCGGCTGCGCTGGATCAACGAGAACCGGGTCGAGGGCGACCACCCCTATGCCCCGTACATCGCGGGCCAGCGGCCGATCGAATTCGGAACGGTGAAGGCCGACGACGGCACGGTGCTGCATTGGGAGATGATCACCCCACCGCTGGTGCCGGGCAAACGCTATCCGGTGTTCTTCCAGCATTATGGCGGCCCGCACACGCAGGAGGTGAAGCGCGACTGGCACGCCCCGCTGATCCGCCACATCGTCGATCAGGGCTACATCTTCTTCCGGCTCGACAACCGCGGCAGCGACCATCGCGGCGTCGCGTTCGAGCGGGCGATCTGGCACGCGATGGGCGGCGTGGAGGTGCGCGATCAGCTGGCCGGCGCGCAATATCTGAAGACGCTGCCGTTCGTCGATCCGGCGCGGATCGCGACCTATGGCTGGTCGTACGGCGGCTATATGTCGCTGAAGATGATCGAGGCCGATCCGGGCGCCTATGCCGCCGCGATCGCGGGCGCGCCGGTCACCGACTGGCGCCTGTACGACACGCATTACACCGAACGCTACATGGGCGATCCGCGCACCGATGCCGCCGCCTATGACGCATCGCGTGCGGTGATCGACCCGCTGCGCATCACGACGCCCTTGCTGCTGATGCACGGCATGGCGGACGACAACGTCTTCCTGCAGAATTCGACCGAGGTGGCGGCGCGGTTGCAGGCCGCGGACGTGCCGTTTGAGATGATGTTCTACCCCGGCAAGACCCATGGTGCGGTGCGCGACATCCACGTGTGGACGACGATCGAGCGCTTCCTGGCCACGCATGTCGTCGCCGGACCGAAGTAGACCGCGCTGGCTTTTCGGAAATTGCAGGGGTAGGGCGCCCGCGCGAAACATTTGAACGGCGCCGCGAGCGGCGTGTGGAAGGACGGGTTATGGGTTACCGGGTGGTGGTGGCAGGGGCCACGGGCAATGTCGGCCGCGAGATGGTCAACATCCTGGCGGAGCGGCAGTTTCCGGCGGACGAGATCGCGGTGCTCGCCTCCTCGCGCTCGACCGGCGACCAGATCGAATATGGCGACACCGGCAAAATGCTGACGGTGAAGAACATCGAGCATTTCGATCCCGCCGGCTGGGACATGGCGCTGTTCGCGATCGGCAGCGAGGCGACCAAGGTCTATGCGCCGAAGTTCGCGGCCGCCGGATGTACCGTGATCGACAATTCGTCGCTGTACCGCATGGACCCCGACGTGCCGCTGATCGTGCCCGAGGTGAATGCCGAGGCGATCGACGGCTACACCGCGAAGAACATCATCGCGAACCCCAATTGCTCGACGGCGCAGATGGTCGTCGCGCTGAAGCCGCTGCACGATGCCGCGACGATCAAGCGCGTGGTGGTGGCGACGTACCAGTCGGTGTCGGGCGCGGGCAAGATCGGCATGGACGAACTGTTCGAGCAGAGCCGCAACATCTTCGTCGGCGACCCGGCCGAACCGAAGAAGTTCACCAAGCAGATCGCGTTCAACGTGATCCCGCACATCGACAGCTTCCTGGAGGACGGCTCCACCAAGGAAGAATGGAAGATGGTGGTGGAAACCAAGAAGATTCTTGACCCGAAGATCAAGGTGACCGCCACGTGCGTGCGCGTGCCGGTGTTCGTCGGCCATTCCGAGGCGCTGAACATCGAGTTCGAGAACGAAATCGACGCCGAGACCGCCAAGACGATCCTGCGCGAGGCGCCCGGCGTGATGCTGGTCGACAAGCATGAGGACGGCGGATACGTCACCCCGATCGAAAGCGCGGGCGACGATGCGACCTATGTCAGCCGCGTGCGCGATGACCCCACCGTCGACAACGGCCTGTCGCTGTGGTGCGTCAGCGACAATCTGCGCAAGGGCGCGGCGCTGAACGCGGTGCAGATCGCCGAACTGCTCGGCCGCCGCCACCTGAAGAAGGACGGCTGATCCGTGCGATCCGTCGCCGGCCGCAGAAGCCGGCGACGGACAGTCATTCCGCGTGGATGACCTCCATTTTGCCCTTCGGCCGGGTGAGCAGGAACACCAGCGGCACGACCGCGATCGAAATCCACGCCATCAGGTAGAAATCGTCGATATAGGCGATCATCGCCGCCTGCTGGTTCACCATCGCGTCGGCGAACGACATGGCGGCATCGCCGATCGGCTGGAACCGCCCGATCAGCGAGGCGCCCGGCAGCGTGGCGTCGGTGATGTGCGCGGCCAGATCGGCGTGGCTGGTCTGGATGTTGCGCGCCAGCAGCACCGTCACCATCGAGATGCCCGCCGACTGGCCGATCGACCGCGTGAGATTGAGGATGCTGGCCCCGTCGGTGCGATAGCGCCCGTCGAGCGTTGCGAAGGCGAGCGCGTTGAGCGGCATGAACACCAGCCCCATGCCCAGCCCCTGGACGAAGCCGGAGACGACCACCGGCCAGTAATCCATCTCCAGCGAATAGCCCGCCATCATCCGCAGCGACGCCGCGAAGGTGATGAGGCCGACGACGATCAGGATACGCGCATCGATGCGCCCCATCACCTGCGCGCCCAGCCACATCGTGGCCAGCACGCCGACGCCGCGCGGCGCCATCATCATGCCGGTATCGACCACCGGATAGCCGAACAACTGCTGCAGCATCGGGGGCAGCAGCGCCATCGGCGCCATGGTCGAAATGCCGATCACGACCATGAACAGCATCCCCATCACCAGATTGCGGTTGCGGAACAGCTGCCGGTCGAACAGCGGCTTCTTCGCGGTTGCCAGATGGATCACCGCCAGCCACGCGAAGGCCGCGGCGCACAGCGCCTCCACGATGATTTCCCAGCTGTCGAACCAATCCTCGGTCTGGCCGCGGTCGAGCATCAACTGGAAGGCGGCGACCGCGATCCCGACATAGGCGAAGCCCATGAAATCGAACGATCGCCGCGCCTTCGGCCGCGACGGCAGCAGGAACCACAGGATCGCGAAGGTCAGCGCACCGACCGGCACGTTGACGTAGAAGACCCAGCGCCAGTTGTAATTCTCGGTCAGGAAACCGCCGATCACCGGCCCCATGATCGGGCCGACCATGACCCCCATGCCCCACACGCTCATCGCCTTCGCGGAGCGTTCGGGCGGGTTGATGTCGAGCATCGCGGTCTGCGACAGCGGGTTGATGAACGCCGCGGCGATCCCCTGGATCACCCGGAACAGCACCATTTCCGGCAAGCTGGTGGCGATGCCGCACAGCATCGAGGCGACGACGAAGCCGGCGACCGCGATCAGGAACAGGTTGCGGCTGCCGAGCCGGTCGGACAGCCAGCCCGTCGCCGGCAGCGCGATCGCGGTCGCGACGATATAGCTGGTCAGAACCCAGGTGACGGTGTCGACCGTCGCGCCCAGCGACGTCTGCATATGCGGCAGCGCGACGTTGGCGATGGTGGTGTCGAGGATCTGCATGACCATCGCGCCCATCACGCCCACGGTCAGCAGCCCGCGATTGGTAGTCGGCAGCAACGCCTTGCCGGGCGCCGGCGCAGCAGGGGACGCCGCGGCGGTGGCCATCAGTGCACGTTGACGCGCACGTCGGCGGACAGGCCCGCGATCATCGCGCGCGGCGGGGTGCCGTCGATCGCGATGCGGACGGGCACGCGCTGCGTCACCTTGACCCAATTGCCGTTGGCGTTCTGTGCCGGCAGGATCGAGAATTCGGAACCGGTGCCGGCGCCGATCGACTGGACATGCCCCTTCACCTCAAGCCCGCGATAGGCGTCGAAGCTGATCGCCGCAGGCTGGCCGACGCGCAGGTGGTCGAGGTCGGTTTCCTTGAAGTTCGCCTCGACATAGGGCTGCGACGCGGCGACCAGCGTCAGCGCGGGAACCCCGGTGGGGGTGATGTTGCCGACCTGCAACCGCGAGGTCTGGCTGACGATGCCGTCATGCGGCGCGCGCACGACGGTGCGTGCCAGATCGAGCGCGGCCTTTTCGCGGCGTGCGCGGGCGACCTGGATCGCGGCGGGCAGGCTGCTGCCGTCCATCCCGCTCGACACCTGCTGACGCGCGCGGGCGGCGTCGGCCTGTGCCGCGGCGATCCGTGCCTGCGCGGCGGCGACCTGCTGCGTGGCGGCATCTACCGATGCGCGGGTGGTGAAGCCGCGCTCCATCAGCGCGCGCTGGCGCTGATAGGTGGCCTGCGCCAGCGTCAGGTCGGCGCGTGCGCCGGCCAGCGATGCGGCGGCGCCGCCGCTGTCGGTCGCCTTGGTGGAGACGTCGACGCGCGCCTCCGCCAGCGCGGCATCCGCCTGGAGCAGCGCGATGCGATAGGGTTCGGGGTCGATGCGGAACAGCACGTCGCCCGCGCGTACGCGCTGGTTCTCACGCACGTTGACCGCGACGATCCGCCCGCTGACGTCCGGGCTGATCGAAGTCATGTCCTGCTGCACATAGGCATTGTCGGTGCTGACGTAGCGACCCGACGTCATCCACATCCACCCGCCCACCAGGACCAGCAGCAACGGCACGCTGATCATCAGGGCCAGTCGTCCCCAGCGGCGGCGCGGAGCTGGTTCGGGCGGCAGCGCGGCAGCGACGTCCGCGGGCGTTTCAGCGGGGGACGCGGTCACGTCGTCGGACGTGTCGCGGCGCGGATCGGCGTCAGCCATGGGCGGTTTCCTGCGTCGGGCCTTGTTGCATGTTGAGGCGCATCCGTTCGAGCACGGCGGTGGCCTGTTCCTGGTCGGCGGAAGGGATGCCGTCGAGCAATCGCAGCGACAGTTCGTCACCCAGTACCATCAACTGGTCGATCACCTGTCGCGATTTGGGCGTCAGATACAGGTGCCATGCGCGCCGGTCGGAGGGCGCGCGGCGACGCTCGACCAGTTCAGCCTCCTCCAGCCGGTCGATCATCCGGCACAGAGTTATCGGCTCAACCTCCAGCCGGTCGGCGAGTGCACCCTGATGGATGCCCTCCACCCGGTTCAGCGCGGTCAGCACGCGCCATTGCGGGCGCGTCACGCCGATCGCGCGTGCACTTTCGTCAAACCGCCGCCGCACGAGCCGTGCGACATCGCCGATCAGGAAGCCGAGAGGATCACTCATGCCGGCGCATATAATAAGCACCCTCATAGAATGGAAGGGCTACCGTAACGATCGCGCGAGGATGACATTCGGGCCGAAAGGCGATAGTCCCCCTTCATCGCGGCCGCGTACCGGCAGCAGGAAGGACGATCGTGACCCAAGCCGCGCCGGAACCCCAATTTTTCAATAGCTTCGATGGTGAACGTATCGCGTGGCGCGAGATCGGGGAGGGGCGCCCGGTGGTGCTGATCCACGGCTATTTCTCCGACGCGCGGACCAACTGGATCCGCTATGGTCACGCGGCGGCGATCGCGGCAGAGGGGTTCCGGGTCGTCATGCCGGATCTGCGCGCGCATGGCGACAGTGCCCGGCCGCACGATCCCGCGGCCTATCCGCCCGACGCACTGGCGTGCGACAATCTCGCACTGGTCACTCATCTGGGGCTGACCGATTACGATCTGGGCGGTTATTCGCTGGGCGCGCGGACGACGTCGCGAATGCTGGCCAGCGGGGCGACGCCGCGCCGGGTGGTCTTTTCCGGCATGGGGCTGGACGGCCTAGTCAATGCAGAACGGCGCGCCGGCCATTTCCGCAACATCCTGACGCGCCTGGGCGAGCATTCGCGCGGGTCGCCGGAATGGATGGCGGAGGCGTTCCTGAAGACCACGGGGGGCGACCCCGTCGCGTTGCTGGGCGTGATCGACACGTTCGTCAGTACGCCGCGCGAACAGGTCGCAGGGTTCGACCGGCCGACGTTGGTCGTCAACGGCGTGGACGATGACGACAACGGTTCCGCCGCCGATCTGGCGGCGTTGCTGCCCGATGCAACCTATGTCGAGGTGCCGGGCAACCATATGAGCGCGGTGACCAAGCCCGAACTGGGCGCGGCGATCGCGGCGTTCCTTGCGGGGTGAACCGCGCCGCCCGCTGGACGGGCGGCGCGACACCTTTGCGGATCAATTGGTGTCCGGCACCGTGTTTTCGTCGGCAATACCGGCGGCGAACGACTTCGATGAGTCGGTGCCGTCCGGCTGATGCGCGCCGCCGTCGGGAGCGGGCAGGGCCGGCGCCTTGGGTGTCGAACTGCGCAACGACAACAATGCCGCGGTAGCGGCCGCGCCGATCGCGGCGACGCCGCCGGCGATCGCGGCGACGCCCCACTTGCCGCCCACTGCGCTGGACGCGCCGCCGGCCCGCTTGGCGCCGCGCTTCGCCGTGCGCTTCGCGGGTGCCGTGCGGGTCGTCTTCTTGCGGGTTGCGCCGGTCGAGCGGGTGGTCGACGCCTTGGCCGGGCGAGCCGCGTCCTTCGCCGTTTCACCGGCCGTCGTGGCAGCGGCGCGCTGGCGCGCGGCGCGCTTGGGCGCAGCGGCGGGCTTGGTCCGACGACTGTCGGTCGCAGCGCCCTTGGTCGGGGCGGACGCCGTGGCGTTGCGCGCGGTGCGGCGGCGCGGCGCGGGCTTCGAGGTAGCGGGGGCCGCGCCGGTGGTGTCGTTCGTGTCGTCGGCCATGAGGACATACTCCCTGATGAATGGATCGCCTCCGTAACGCACGGCCCCCGTCAGGTTTCCAGCCCATCCGGCTGCGAGCGATGCGGATCAGCGGAACGGCGGCTCGTTGAAGGCGCGCAGCTTGCGGCTGTGCAGCTTCTCGCCTTCGCGGCGCAACTCCTCGCACGTCTCGATACCGATGCGCATATGCTCGCTGATCGCGCGTTCGTAGAAGCGATTGGCCTGTCCGGGCAGCTTCAGTTCGCCATGCAGCGGCTTGTCCGACACGCACAGTAACGTGCCATAGGGAACGCGGAAGCGATAACCCTGCGCCGCGATCGTCGCCGACTCCATGTCGATCCCGACCGCGCGGCTGAGCGAGAAGCGCAGCGCCGAGCGCGAATAGCGCAATTCCCAGTTGCGGTCGTCGGTGGTGACGATCGTACCGGTGCGCAGCCGTCGCTTCAGCTCCTCGCCCGACTGGCCCGACACCGTTTCCGCCGCGCGTGCCAGCGCCTGCTGTACCTCCGCGATCGCGGGGACGGGGATTTCGGGGGGCAGCATGTCGTCCAGCACATGGTCGTCGCGCAGATAGGCGTGCGCGAGGACATAATCGCCGATCCGCTGCGACGGGCGCAGGCCGCCGCAATGGCCGATCATCAGCCACGCTTCGGGGCGCATCACCGCCAGATGGTCGCAGATCGTCTTCGCGTTCGACGGGCCGACGCCGATGTTGACGAGGGTGATCCCGGTATTGTCCTCGGCGATCAGGTGATAGGCCGGCATCTGCAACCGGCGCCACGAACTGTCGTCGAGGATCGCCGGATCGTCGCCTTCGCGAAACATCACGCCGCCTGGCCCCGACAGCGCGACGAAGCGGCTGCCATTGCCGACCTGCGTCGTCGCCCAGCGGACGAATTCGTCGACGTAGCGATGGTAGTTGGTGAACAGCACGTAGCGCTGCACATGTTCGGGCGGCGTGCCGGTATAGTGACGCAGGCGGGCGAGGCTGAAATCGGTGCGCAGCCCGTCGAACAGCGCCAGCGGGCGCGTGCCGTCGATCGACATCCACAGGCCATCGGCGATCTCGTCGCCGATATGCGCCAGCTCGGTGGTGGGGAACCAGCGCGCCAGTTCGGCGACCGACACACTGTCGAGGCTGAGCGCATGGCCCGGATCGATGACATAGGGATACGGGATTTCCTGCTTCCCCGGCACCGCCTCGACCGTGACGTCGTAATCCTCGATCAGCAGCGTCAGCTGTTCGACCAGATAGTCGGCGAAGAACGCCGGCTTCGTCACGCTGATGCGATAGTCGCCCGGCGTCACCAGCCGTCCGAACGAGCGCAGCGGGGTGGGGCGCCCGTCACCGCCCGCGAAACGCACGCGGATTTCGGGATAGGCGAACGATCCGTCGCGCCGTGCGTCCGCCGGCGGGGTGGTGCCGTCAGCGATATAGGCGGAGATGGCGGCCTTCAGCCGGTCGACGGATGCGGAATAGAGCCGGTCGAGTTCGGCGACGATTTCGTGTGCGGTCATCGCAGGGAGCTACATGCGCCATGTGACGGTGGCAAGACGCGCACACCGGCGGTCGATGGCGGAGGATGAGGGTAGCGGAAGGACGCGGCGGCGCGCCCTTCCGCCGCAGGGTCAGAGCGTGCCGAGCAGATGATCGGCGGAGCTGACCTTGAACTCGCCCGGCGCCTCGACGTGCAACTGCTCGACGACGCCGTCGTTGACGACCATCGCGTACCGCTGGCTGCGCTTGCCCATGCCGAATTTCGATCCGTCCATGTCGAGACCCAGCGCGGTCGCGAAATCGCCGTTGCCGTCGGCCAGCATCGTGACGCCGGCGGCATTGCCCTGTTTGGCCCAGGCGCCGAGCACGAACGGATCGTTGACCGACGTGCAGACGATCTCGTCCACGCCCTTAGCCTTCAGATCGGCGGCCTTTTCGACATAGCCGGGCAGGTGCTTGGCCGAGCAGGTGGGCGTGAAGGCGCCCGGCACGGCAAACAGCGCGACCTTGCGCCCCTTGAAATAGGTGGCCGCGTCGACCGGCTCGAACCCGTCGGGCGTCAGCTTGGTCAGCGTGGCGGAAGGCAGCGTGTCGCCGACGTTGATGGTCATGGTCCGTCTCCTGTTCGCGAGCGAGAATGCGCTGCGTCCGTGTTGCAGCGCGATGGGACGATTTCAAGCTTTGGAAACCCGGACGGTCCCGGTTACGTTCGTCCTGTCATGAAGCAGAGCATCTTTCTGACCGGCCAGTTCCTGCTGGCGATGCCGGGGATCGGCGACGCGCGCTTCGACCGGTCGGTCATCGCGATGTGCAGCCATGATGAACGCGGCGCGCTGGGCATCGGGGTCGGTTCGACGATCAACGGACTGGGGCTGCACGACGTGCTACAACAGCTGGAGATCGCGCCGGGCGTGGCGCCCGATGCGTCCGTCCATTTCGGCGGGCCGGTGGAGACGCGGCGCGGCTTCGTCCTCCATTCGGCGGACTGGGGCTGCCAAGACACGTTGGACGTGGCGGGTAAATGGCGCCTGTCGGGCACGCTGGACGTGCTGCGCGCGATCGCGGCGGGGGCGGGGCCGTCGCGCTGGCTGGTGGCGCTGGGCTATGCCGGCTGGGGCGCGGGGCAGCTGGATGCGGAGATGACGCGCCACGGCTGGCTCAACGTCGAAGACGGCGCGGAGGACATGCTGTTCGATACCCCCGTGACGGATCGCTGGGCGCGTGGCTTTGCCGTTGCCGGCGTCGACCCGCGTCTGCTGTCGGTCGAGGCGGGACATTCC
>NZ_LSJO01000490.1:0-354 GCF_001556735.1 Sphingomonas sp. CCH9-F2
GCCCGCCATTAAGCGGACGCCGCTTGCGCGGCGGCTCCGATTTTTTGGCCTCTCCCTCGATGCGGGAGTGGTCGGCGCTCCCTGCTAGGCCCGCCGCGGCGCGCTGCAAGCCTCGGCTTCGCCGGGCTGCTCCATTTCATTTCGCCCCTGCGGGTGCAGCCCGCCGCTTCAGCAGGCCTCTCCGGTCGCTCTCGCCGCCCACCCCCGCCTCGGGGGAGGCCATGGGGCTTTTGGGCAGTGCTGGAGGCAACCGATGGTTTTCACCTTCCAACCGCCATTTTGGGCTGGACTGTCAGGATCTGAAATTCCCCAGCATCTCGAAGAAGGTATGGTGCCGCGCGGTATAGCCGACAT
>NZ_LSJO01000491.1:0-2020 GCF_001556735.1 Sphingomonas sp. CCH9-F2
GATCGAGACCGCGCGCCGACTGGGCATTTCGGAGCGCACGCTGCGCTACCGCCTCGCCAAGGCGCGCGAACAGGGCGACGATCTGGCCGCCGGCACCGGCCGCGCCGGCTTCGCCGATCGGGCGATGTCGGCATGAGCGGGGTCGCCGGAATCGGCGGCGTCGACCGGGTGATGGCGCTGCGCGCGCAGATCCTGGAACGCAACGCCGCGCTGAGCCGCGCCAACGCCTCCGCGGGGGCAAGCGCGCCCGAGCCGGTCGGCGCATCGACCGGCGCCACCAGCTTCGCCGACACGATGCAGTCGGCGATCGGCAAGGTGAACGAGACCCAGCAGAAGGCGTCGGCGCTGTCGGAAGCCTACGAACGCGGCGAAACCGTCGACATCGCCAAGGTGATGCTGGCCCGCCAGGAAGCGTCGGTCGGGTTCGAGGCGACGCTGCAGGTCCGCAACAAGATCCTGTCCGCCTACAAGGACATCATGAGTATGCCGGTGTAACATGAGCAACGCTCTCGCACCCACATCGCAGCCGCAGCAGCCGGTGCCCGTCACGATGGTGCCGGAACGGTTCGCCAATCCGCTGCGCCAGATCCAGGGCGTGTTCGCACAGCCCGCGGTACGCCGCGCGGGGCCGATGGCGCTGATGGTCAGCCTGATCGGCGGCGCCGCGCTGGCATGGTCGGCGCTGTCCACCCCGCCGCAGAAGACGCTGTTCTCCGGCCTGCCGGACAGCGACAAGGCGGCCGTCACTACCGCGCTCAATGCCGCGAACATCACCAGCCATATCGACGATTCCACCGGATCGCTGACCGTCGCCGAGGAGGATTATTCCAAGGCGCGGCTGCTGCTGGCGGGCCAGGGTCTGCCGAAGGCGGCGCCCGGCGGCTATGCGATCCTCGACCAGCTGCCGATGGGCGTCAGCCGCGCGGTGGAGGGCGAACGCCTGCGCCAGGCGCGCGAGACCGAACTTGCCCGTTCGATCCAGGAGATCGACGCGGTGGCGGAGGCACGCGTCCACCTCGCCATGCCCGAAACCAGCGTGTTCGTGCGCGACAATGCCGCGCCGTCCGCGTCGGTGGTGCTCAAGCTGCAGGGCGGGCGCTCGCTCAGCGACGCGCAGGTTTCCTCGATCGTCAACCTCGTCGCCTCGTCGGTGCCGGGGATGAAGCCCGATGCGGTGACGATCGTCGACCAGCTCGGCGGCCTGTTGACCAAGCATGCCGGCGGACCGGATGCCGCCAATGACGCGCGCATCGATTTCCAGCGCCGCGTCGAGGAAAAGTATCGCCAGCAGCTGATCCAGCTGCTGACCCCGCTGGTCGGCGCGGGAAATTTCACCGCCGAGGTGCAGGCCGACGTCAATCTGGACGAAACCAGCGCGACGCGCGAAAGCTATGACAAGCAGGGCGCGCTGCGCGCCGAAACCGGCAACTGGACCGGCAACCAGGCGACGACCGCCCCGCCGGGCGGCATCCCCGGCGCGCTGAGCAACACCCCGCCGCCCGCCGCGCAGCTGTCGACGCCGCAGCCGGCGACCGGCAACCCCGGCACACCGCCCGCCGCGCCCACCGCCGGCGGCCCCGCGCCCGATCCGGCGAAACAGTCCGATGCGTTCCAGCGCGCCTATGACCTGGGCAAGGAAGTGTCGGTCACCCGCAACGCGCCGGGCAGCATCAAGCGGCTGTCGGTCGCGGTCCTGCTGCGTGATCCCGACAAGGGCCGGCGCACCGCGATGGAAATCGGCCAGATCAGCGATCTGGTGAAGGGCGCAGTCGGTTTCGACCAGGCGCGCAACGACAACGTCACCGTCATCAGCCGCAAGTTCGCCGATTCGGCGACCGAGCCGGCCGCGGCGCCGAAATGGTACGACAATGCGCTGGTCCCGATGATCGCGCGCAATGCCACCGCGGTCATCATCGCGCTCCTGGTGCTGCTGCTGGGCGTCCGCCCGCTGGCCAAGGCATTGATGAAGAAGCGCGAGGAGGCACCCGCCGCCGCCGCCGAAGCACTGCCCGCGCCCGCC
>NZ_LSJO01000492.1:0-503 GCF_001556735.1 Sphingomonas sp. CCH9-F2
CCACCCCCGCCAGCCCGCGCCGCCCGCGCGGCCACCACAGGTACAGGCCGGTGGCGATCAGCACGATCGCCCAGCCCGCCGCCAGTTCCATCACCAGCCCGCCCCACCAGCCGAGCATCAGCGAGCCGTGGAGCGTGTCGGCCATCCCCACCAGCGTGCGGGTATAGATGTAATCGCCCAGCACGCGCCCGCTGCCCGGATCGACCGCGACGCGCAGCGGATCGCCGGCGGCGGGCGTGACGAACACGATCGCGGGCCGGTTCGCCGCCGCCGGCATGTCGATCCGCGTCACCTTCCCGGGATGTGCCGACAGCGCCGCGTCGACCAGCCGCGAGGGCGGCAGCTGTGCGACGTGCGCGGGGACGAAACGACGGGTCGGGTACAGCGCGTCGTCGATCTCGTCATTGAACAGATAGATCGCGCCGGTGATGCTGAGGATCAGCAGGAACGGTGCGACGACCAGCCCGGCATAGAAATGCCAGCGCCAGAGCGCGCGATAGGTG
>NZ_LSJO01000493.1:0-1925 GCF_001556735.1 Sphingomonas sp. CCH9-F2
CCGGCCCCGCCATCACCACTGCCGCTGCCAGCAACAGCGCCGCTTTCCTGCTCCAACCCGTCACGCGATCCTCCCGTTCGCCGCGCCCGTCGTGCCGGGGCGGCGTTTGCCGATTAATGCCATCATCTTTTATTATTGGGCAAGCCGGAAGTGCGCTCGCACCTTCCCGGACGCATCCGATGGCGTGCGAAACGCGGTTCGAACCGTTCCGAACCGCGTTTCGATACCGCTTTTGCCCGTCGCGACTCGCGTCGCGACACGCCTAATCCAACGATTCCAGCGCCAGTGCGATCGGTCCCAGCGGCCCTGCAGCGGTGCCCAACCCCGGTTCGACGATGTAATCGCGCGCCGGCAGCACCAGATAATCGCCCACCAGCGCCCTCACCCGCGCGTCGATCCGCGCGATCAACTCGGGCCGTTGCGCGATCACCCCGCCCCCCATCAGCACGCGGCGCGGCGCGTTCGTATACGCCAGCGCCTGGATCATCTGCGCCAGCGCGTCCGCGACCAGCGCCCAGGCCGGATCGTCGGCGGCGATTTCCTCGCCCGGCCGCCCGCATCGCGCCGCGATCGCCGGCCCCGCGGCCAGCCCTTCGACGCAATCACCGTGATACGGACACGCCCCCGCGAACGTATCGCCGGGCACGCGTGCCACACGCATATGCCCCGCCTCACAATGCCCCAACCCGCGCGTCGGCGCACCGTTGACGATCGATCCCACGCCCACCCCGGTCCCGACCGTGACATAGGCGAAGTCCGCCAGCCCACGCGCCGCGCCCCAGCGCCGCTCCGCCATCGCCGCGCCGTTGACGTCGGTATCGAACGCCACCGGCGCCGGATAGCGCGCCGCCAGCGGCGGCATTACCGGCGTGTTTCGCCACCCCGGCTTGGCGGTGGCGGTGATATGGCCGTAATCGGGGGCGGCCGGGTCAAGCTGCACCGGCCCGAACGACGCGATGCCCAGCGCGTCGAAACCACCGTCCTGCCACCATCCGTCCAGCACCGCGGCGATCGCCCCGATCGCGGCATCGGGATCGCTGCCGGTGCGCACCGTCTCCTGCGCAACGATATCGCCCGCCGGAGTCGCCAGCACGACGACGCATTTCGTGCCCCCCAGTTCGACGCCAGCGATCCGCCCGGCCTGCGCCATGTCCCTTGTCCCCCGAATGATGGTGATGATGATCTGGCGGCGTCAGCGCAGCGCCGACACGCGCCGTTCCGCCTTGCTGTCGGCGGGCAGCAACAGGTCTCCGAACGACAGCAACGCCGCGCCCACCGCGGGCGAATCCTCCGCCAGCGCGGCGGCCTGCACCGGCGCCAGCGCGGGCGCGTGGCGCCCTGCCAGCCGCACCAGCGTGTTGGTACGCTGCGCCAGTTCGTCGACCAGCGCCATCGGCAGCCGCCCGCCGATCAGCACCGCGCCCGGGTTCAGCAGGCAACTGACCGCGATGATCGGCTCGACCAGCGCCTGCGCCGCGCGCGCGACCCATTCGTGCGCCACCGCGGCGACGCGCGCGTTGCGCATGTCGGGCTGCCGCACGCTGACGTCGCTCAGGCCCGCCTCCACGAACGCGCGAGACAGCCCGGCCAGCGACACGATGTTCTGCAACTGCGTGCGCCCGCCATAGCCGTCGTCCACGGTCAGGAAGCCGATCTCCCCGCTGCGCCCGTTCGCGCCGCGATCGTACAGCGAATTGACCACCACGCCCCCGCCCAGCCCGAACGCGACCAGCAGGTAGAAGAAGCTGGCATGGTGCTGCCCCATGCCGAACTGCATCTCGCCGATCGCGGCGGCGGCGGCGTCATTCTCCACGGTGACCGGCACCGCCAGCGGCTCGGCCAGCAGCGCGGCCAGGTCGGTGCGGCTCCAGATGTCGTAATCGGCGGGGCGCCCCGGCAGGTTCACCGCCCCCAGATCGTCGGGC
>NZ_LSJO01000494.1:0-8513 GCF_001556735.1 Sphingomonas sp. CCH9-F2
AGGTGGAGCCGGGGGAGGCGCCCGCCGATGCGCTGGCGCGCGAACTGGCCGAGGAACTGGGGATCGCGAGCGCGCCCGCCGCGCTCACCCCGCTGTCGTTCGCGGTGGATCCCGCCAGGCCGGGCGCGGCGCTGGTGATGCTGCTGTACCGCTGCACCGAATGGAGCGGCATGCCCCGCCCGCTGGCAGCCGATGCGCTGCGCTGGGACCTGCCGTGCGCGCTTGCCGATCTGCCGATGCCGCCGGTCGACGTGCCGCTGCTTGCCGCGCTGCGACAGGCTCTTGCCGTGCCCGCTCCGCTGTCATAGGGGGGCGAGCAGCGAACAGGTTCCCCCTAGCCGGGGATGAAATGGGAATCCGGAACCGATCCGGAGCTGCCCCCGCAACTGTGACCGGTGAGCCGATCCCCGCGCGCGCCACTGGACCTTCGGGTCTGGGAAGGCCGGGATCAGGCGTCGACCCGGGAGCCAGGAGACCTGCCTGTCCGTGGTTGTCCTTCGCGCGGACGGGGTGTGCCGGGCGATCGAGGTCTTTTCCTCGCGTGACGACTGTTCTGGGGTCGGCACGCGGGGTGGCATCGCCACGCGCCGTCGCCGTCCCGCACATGTGATGGGGACCGAGGGGACATGAACTACCGTATTTCGCTGATCGCGCTGCCGCTGCTGACGGCGGCGCTGCCGGCCCATGCCAGCGAGCAGAGCGCGCAGTCCGGCCCGGCGCTGGAGGAAGCCGCCGCCGCCGGCGACGCGATCGTCGTCACCGCCAATCGCACCGCGCGCCCGATCGACACCGTGGGGCAGGCGATCACGGTGCTCGACACCGCGACGATCGAACAGCGTCAGAGCGTGACCGTCGCCGACCTGCTGCGCCAGACGCCGGGCGTGTCGGTGGCGCGCAACGGCGGTATCGGCGGCGTGACCAGCGTGTTCATTCGCGGCGCGGAAAGCGACCAGACCGTGGCGCTGATCGACGGGGTGAAGATCAACGATCCGTCGTCGCCGGGCGGCGGGTTCAACTTCGGTGAGTTGCTGATCGGCAATATCGCGCGGATCGAGGTGCTGCGCGGTGCCGAATCGGTGCTGTGGGGCAGCCAGGCGATCGGCGGCGTGGTGAACATGATCACCCGCCAGCCGACCGAAAAGCTGACCGTCAACGCGCGCGGCGAAGGTGGCTGGCACGGCACCGGGCAGGGCGTGGCGAACGTGGCGGGCCGTGTCGGCCCGGTATCGGCGAGTGTCGGCGGCGGCTATTTCACCACCGAGGGCACGTCCGCCGCGGCGGTCGGGACCGAGCGGGACGGCTATCGCAACTATGGCGCGAACGGCAGCGTCAACATCGCGCTCGCCGATGCGGTGTCGGTGGACCTGCGCGGCTTCTATTCGAACGGGCGCGCCGATTACGACGGCTTCGCCCCGCCCACCTATGCGTTCGGCGATACGCGCGAATATAGCGAGACCGAACAATGGGTCGGCTATGGCGGGCTGAACGTCGCGCTGTTCGACGGGAAATTCCGCAACCGCTTCGCCTATGCGCGCACGCAGGTGAACCGCGCGACCTTCGATCCGGCGCAAACCCCGGCCGAAACCTTCCGCGCGCGCGGGCGTAACGAGCGGCTGGAATATCAGGGCAACGTCGATCTGGGCGATATGGTGCGCGCCACCTTCGGCGCGGAGCGTGAGGTGTCGCGGCTGTTCACCGACGGGTTCGGCGCGGTCAGCAACGCACGCGCGCGCATCTGGGGGGCCTATGGTCAGCTGTCGGTGATGCCGGTGACCGGGCTGACCGTGACGGGCGGTGTGCGCCACGACGACCACGACCGGTTCGGCGGCGCGACGACCGCCTCGGCCAGCGGTGCCTACACCCCCAACGGCGGCGCTACGGTGCTGCGCGCCAGCTATTCGGAAGGGTATAAGGTGCCGTCGCTGTACCAGCTGTTCGGCGATTACGGGAACCGCACGCTGCGCCCCGAACGCTCGCACGGCTGGGACGCGGGCGTGACGCAGCGCGCCCTGGACGGGGCGGTCGAGGCGAGCGCGACGTGGTTCCACCGTACCTCCACCGATCTCATCAGCTTCGTGTCCTGCGCCGCGGGGGCGGGCGGCATCTGCACCGATCGCCCGTTCGGCACCTATGACAATGTCGCACGCGCGCGGGCGCAGGGGCTGGAACTGGCGCTGGCGCTGCGCCCGGTCGAGGCGCTGACCGTGTCGGGCGCCTATACCTATCTGGACGCGCAGAACCGCTCGCCCGGATCGGCATCGTTCGGGCGTGCGCTCGCGCGGCGGCCTTCGCAGAGCGTGACGATGAACGCCGACTATCGCTGGCCGATCGGGCTGACCACCGGCGCGACGGTGACCGCGGTGGGCGACAGCCTCGATCCGTCGGCGCCGCGCGGGCGGCTGGACGGCTATGTCCTGGCCGACGCGCGCCTGTCCTTCCCGCTGGGCGAGCATGTCGAACTGTACGGGCGGGTCGAAAACCTGTTCGGCGAACGGTACCAGACCGCCGCCGGCTATGGCACGCCGGGCCGTGCGGCCTATGGCGGCGTCCGCCTGCGGTACTGACGGAAGGGGAAGGGGCGATGCGCGCGCTGTATGTCGCCATGCTGGCACCGGCGCTGCTGTCCGCGGCGCCGGTGCGCGCGCCGCGCCCTACGCCCCTTCCCCGCATCGTCTCGATCAATCCCTGCCTCGACGCAATCCTGGTCGAGGTCGCCGATCCTGCGCAGATCGCCGGGATCAGCGCCTATTCGCAGGATCCGCGCAGCACCTCGATCCCGCTGGCGGTGGCGCGGCGCTTCACTGCTCTGTCGGGCACCGCGGAGGAAGTGGTGGCGCTGCGCCCCGATATCGTCATCGGGGGCGCGCATGTCTCGCCCGCCACCGTCGCCGCGCTCAAGCGGATGCGCATCCCGCTGGTGCAATATCCCGTCCCTGCCACCGTGGATGACAGCGTCGCACAGGTCCGTGCGCTCGCCGCGGTCGCGGGGCATCCGGCGCGCGGCGTGGCGCTGGCGCGGCGGATCGCAGCGGCGGCGGCCCCGGCGCGGCTGCGGCCGGTGCCAGCGCTGATCTGGGGCGCGGGCGGGCTGGTGCCCGGCGCCGGCACCTTGCCCGACGAACTGCTGCGCCGCGCCGGCTTTTCGAACAGCAGCGCGGCCTATGGCCTTGCCCAATGGGACATACTGCCGCTGGAATATCTGGTGGCGCGCCCGCCGCGCGTGCTGCTGTCGACCGGGCTGGCCGACGTGGGTGGCGAGCGGCTGGCTCGGCATCGCGCTGTGCGGCGGCTGGGCGCGCGGATCACGCTCGCGCCGTTCGCCGCGCGGCTGATGAACTGCGGCGGTCCGTCGATCATCGCCGCGATGGCGCGATTGCGCGCGATTCGGCAGAACGTGGGCCGGCAGGGGGTGGGCGCATGACCCGGCTCAACCTGTGGCTGTGCCTGGGGCTGGTGGTCGCGGCGATCCTGTCGGTCGCGGCGGGAAAGGTGTGGGTGCCGCTCGACGCCTGGAGCAGCGCGGACCCGCGCTCGCTCATCATCGTCGAACTGCGCCTGCCGCGTACCGTGCTGGCGCTCACGGTCGGCGCGGCGCTGGGGTTTTCGGGGGCGGTGATGCAGGGTTACCTGCGCAATCCGCTCGCCGATCCGGGGCTGTTCGGCGTATCGGCGGGCGCGGCGTTCGGCGCGGTGTGTGCGCTGTTCTTCGGCTATGCCGCGCAGGCGTGGCTGCTGCCCGGCTTCGCGTTGGCGGGCGCGGGCGCGACGATGGCGATGCTGGCGCTGATCGCGGGGCGATCGGGCAGCCTGATCATGTTCACGCTGGCGGGGATGATCCTGACCAGCATCGCCGGATCGCTGACCGCGCTGGCGATCAGCCTGGCGCCGACGCCATTCGTCGCGTCGGAGATCGTGACGTGGCTGATGGGCGCGTTGACCGACCGCAGTTGGGACGATGTGCTGGTCGCCGCGCCGCTGATGGCGCTGGGCGCGGTGATCCTGGCGCGCACCGCCGCCGCGCTCGACGCGTTGACGCTGGGGGAGGTCGCCGCGCGATCGATGGGTGTCGATCCGCGCCGCCTGCAACTGGCGGTCGTCGCCGGTATAGCGCTGCTGGTCGGCGCATCGGTGGCGGCGGCGGGGGTGATCGGCTTCGTCGGGCTGATGGTGCCGCACCTCGTCCGTCCGCTCGCGGGGCACCGCCCCTCGGCGATCCTGCTGCCCAGCGCGCTGGCGGGTGCGCTGCTGCTGACGGTGGCGGACACGCTGGTGCGAGTCCTGCCGACCGTCGCCGAGCTGCGGCTGGGGATCGCCATGTCGATGCTGGGTGGGCCGTTCTTCCTCTACCTGTTGGTCGCGATGCGGCGGCGGCTGGCATGAACGTGCTCGCGGTCCATGACGTGACGCTGACGCTGGGCGGGCGGCGCGTGCTCGACAAGGTCGAGGCCACGTTCGCGCCGGGCCGGGTCAGCGCGCTGCTCGGCCCCAATGGCGCGGGGAAGAGCAGCCTGCTGGCCTGCCTCGCCGCGCTGCGCCGCCCGGATGCGGGCCGGGTGACGCTGGACGGGGAAGACGTTGACGCGATCGACCCGCAGGCGCGCGCACGCCGCATCGGCCTGCTGCCGCAGGGGCATGACGTCCACTGGAACGTCGACGTCGCGACGCTGGTGGCGCTGGGGCGCCTGCCGTGGCGCGGCCGCTGGAGCGAGACCGAGGCGGATCGCGCTGCGGTCGCCCGCGCGCTGGCGGCGACCGACATGGCCCCGCTGGCGGCGCGCGGGGTGGAGCATCTGTCGGGCGGCGAGCGCGCGCGCGCGCTGCTGGCGCGCGTGCTGGCGGGGGAGCCGGAATGGCTGCTGGCCGACGAACCGCTCGCCAGCCTCGACCCGCGGCACCAGATGGAGGTCGGCGCGCGCCTGCGCGACGTCGCGGCGGGCGGGCGCGGCGTGGTGCTGGTGGTCCACGACCTCAACATGGCGGCACGGCTGGCCGACGATATCGTGCTGCTGCGCGACGGGCGGGTGGTGGCGCACGGCCCGGCCGCGGACGTGCTGACGCCCGCGCTGGTCGAGGAAACCTACGGCCTGCCGGTGGAGATCGGGCGGACGCCGGACGGCGCGACGTTCATCCTGCCGCGCGGCTGATTCGCCGATCGCTCCAGATGGAGGCCCGACCGGGAATCGAACCCGGGTGCAAGGATTTGCAGTCCTCTGCGTCACCACTCCGCCATCGGGCCTCGACGTCGGGAGGGGCGCAGATGCGGGCGCGGGCGCGCGCTGTCAAGCGCCTGTCGCGCGGCCGATGCGCCAAACCGCACGCTAAGCGTTGGCAAAAGCACCATGCGCGCGATACAAGCGCGGCGCAGCAACGTGTGTTGCATCCATATAACAGCTATGCCACAGGAAGGCCGATGACCGCTCACGCCACCGCCCCCGCCGTTCGCGCCGACGATTTCGCCGTCATGCGGCAGGCGATGGTCGCCAGCCAGCTGCGCACCGCCGCGGTCGACGATCCGCGCGTCGTCGCCGCCATCGCGCAGGTCCCGCGCGAGGCGTTCGTGCCGGGCGCGTCCGCCGATCTGGCCTATCGCGATACCGCGATCGACCTGGGGCAGGGGCGCCGGCTCAACACCCCGTTGGCGACCGCGCGGCTGATCGTCGCGGCGCGGCTGCTGCCGGCCGACCGCGTGCTGCTGGTGGGGGCGGCGACCGGCTATGCCGCCGCGATCCTGGCGAAGCTGGTGGCGCAGGTGACCGCGGTCGAATCGACCCCCGCGCTGGTCGCGCACGCGCGTACCGCGCTGGACGGCACGGCGAACGTCACGCTGGTCGAGGGGGCGCTGGACCATGGCCACCCCGAAGGCGCGCCCTATGACGCGCTGATCGTCGATGGCGCCGTCGAGGAACTGCCGATGACGCTGGTCACGCAGCTGGCCGATGGCGGGCGGATCGTGTCGGGGCTGATCGACAAGGGCGTCTACCGCCTCGCTTCGGGCGCGCGCCGCGGCGCCGCCTTCGCGCTCACCCCCTTTGCGGACGTCGATTCGGTGCCCTTGCCCGGGTTCGCGCGGCCGCGCCGCTTCACCTTCTGAGGGAATTCTCGCGTGCGTCTGCGTTCCTTTCTGCTGCTCTCCGTGGCGCTGGCCGCTCCGGCCTCCGCCGAAACGCTGCGCGACGCGCTCGCCAAGGCCTATCAGAACAACCCGACGCTGACCGCGCAGCGCGCGGCACAGCGCGCCAATGACGAAAACGTGCCGATCGCGCGCGCCGGGGGCCGCCCGGTGGTGTCCGCCAACACCGGCATCAACGAGAATTTCATCCGCAGCGGCAACAATTTCACCACCCCGGAACGGCTGCTCCAGGGCAATGTCGGCGTCACCCTGCCGCTGTATCAGGGCGGCCGCGTGCGCAACGGCGTGCAGGCGGCCGAGATCCGCGTCGGCGCCGGTCAGGCGAATTTGCGCGGGGTGGAGGCCAATACCTTCACCGACGTGGTCGGCGCCTACAACAACGTGATCCGTGACGAGGCGATCGTCGGCCTGAACGCGCAGAACGTGCGCGTGCTGGAAACCAACCTGCGCGCCAGCCGCGACCGGTTCGAGGTCGGCGACCTGACCCGCACCGACGTCGCCCAGTCGGAAGCGCGGCTCGCGCTCGCCCGCGCGCAATTGCAGGGCGCGCAGGCGACGCTGATCGCCAGCCGCGAAAATTACGTCCGGCTGGTCGGCGCAGCGCCTGGCACGCTGGACCAGCCGCCCGCGCTCCCCGCGCTGCCGGCATCGGCGGACGATGCGGTGACGGTGGCGCTGCGCGACAATCCGACGTTGCTGGCCGCGCGCGAGCTGCGCCGCGCCAGCGACTATGACGTGCGCGTCGCCCAGGCCGGGCGTCTGCCGCAGGTCGGCGTCACGGTCGGGCAGAATTACGTCAACTACCTCGGCACGCTGGGCGCGGGCACCGGGCTGGGTGTGGGACAGACCGGCAGCTCGACCGCGGTCGGCCTGTCGCTCAGCCTGCCGATCTTCCAGGGCGGCCGCCCCGCCGCACAGATCCGCCAGGCACAGGAACTGCGCGGGCAGGCGATCGAGCAGGCGACCGCGACCGAGCGGCAGGTAATCGCCTCCACGCGCTCCGCCTATGCGATCTGGCGGTCCTCGCTTCAGGTGATCGCCTCGGCCGAAACCGCGGTGAACGCCAACAAGCTCAGCCTTGAGGGCGTCCGCGCCGAAAACAGCGTCGGCACGCGCACGATCCTCGACATCCTCAACGCCGAACAGGAATTGCTCAACAGCCAGGTCACGCTGGTGACCGCGCGCCGCGACGCCTATGTCGCGGGCTTCGCGCTGCTGGCGGCGATGGGCCATGCCGAGGCGCGCGACCTCGGGCTGGACGGCGGCGCGCTCTATGATCCGACGACGCACTACCGCGACGTGCGCGGGCGCTTCTCCGATTTCGACGGCGGCAAGGCCGCGCAGCCCGTCGCCGGCAGCACCGCGAATACCCCGGCGCAGGACGCCAATGTCACTCGTCCGCTCGACCCGCTGCTCGAAAGCAACGTTGACAGGACGCCCGCGTTGACGACAGGTATCGATCGACCGCGTCCGTGAGGGCATGTGGCGACGTCGCAATGTGGGTCGCAGTAAGGAGCGTTCGATGGGGGATGTGAGCGCCGAACCGTCGATGGAGGACATCCTGGCCTCCATCAAGCGCGTCATCAAGGAAGGCGAGGCGCAGGCGCCGGCGCGCCGCTCCGCCCCGCGCCCGCTGGGCGGGCACGATCGCGATGCGGTGCTGGAACTCAACGATCCGCTCGGCCGCGCGCAGCAACTGGCGTCGCAGGTGGGCGCGCCGTCCTCCTACGCGCCCGCCGCTCCGGCACAGGTAGCGGCCGAACCGCCCGTACCGGCGCCTTCCCCCGCGCCTGCGCCCGCACCGACGATGCTGGAGCGGGAGCCGGATCGCGAACCTGCTGCGCCGCCGGCCTCCGCCGCCGCGATCGAGGCCGCGGCGGTATCCGCCCGTACCGTCGAGGCGACGCGCGGCGCGCTGGGCGCGCTGTCGCGGCTGGTGGTGAAGCCGGAGGGCGACAGCGACGGCACGCTGGAGGGGCTGGTGCGCGACATGCTGCGCCCGATGCTGTCGGAATGGCTGGACCAGAACCTGCCGCGCCTGGTCGAGCAAATGGTCGCGCGCGAGATCGCGAAGATCACCAACGGCCAGAGCTGACCCCCCGGCAGTCCCGAAGACGCGCGATTGTTTCGCGCGTGACGATCTGCTGTAACGCTTCCTCATGAAGAGGATCACGCTCGCGAGTCTGCTCGCGCTTTCCGCCGTCGCTGCCACCACCGGCATCGCCGCCCCCGCCGCCGCCCGCCCGCTGACCATCGCCGATGTGACGATGCTCAGCCGCGTCGGCACGCCGACGCTGTCGAAGGACGGGCGCTGGCTCGTCTGGGCGCAGCGCGAGACCGATCTGGCCGCCGACCGCGGTCGCTACGACCTGTGGCGGCTCGA
>NZ_LSJO01000495.1:0-8351 GCF_001556735.1 Sphingomonas sp. CCH9-F2
GCTATGCCGTGCTGGCGCAGGCGACCACGCCCGCCACGCTGATCGGCGTGATCGTGCTGTTCCAGATCGCGGTCAATGCGCTGCTGGCGCCGCTGTCAGCCGTGATCGCGGAGGAGGTTCCCGATGCGCAGAAGGGGCTGGCCGGCGGGTTGATCGCGCTGGGCGCGCCGCTGGCATCGGGCGCATCGGCGCTGCTGCTGGGGATGGCGACGCTGTCGTCCGACGCCCGGCTGGCGGTGATCCCCGTCGCGGTCGCGCTGTGTGTCGCCCCGCTGCTGCTGACCCGCGCGCGCTCGGCGGTGGTGGCGGTCCCCGCTATGACGCAAGGTACCGCCGCGCCGCCGCGCCGCGATCTGATCGTCGCGGGGCTGTCGCGGTTGCTGGTGCAGGTGGCGGCGGTGGTGACGCAGGCATATCTGCTCTATTATTTCGAAAGCATCATGCCCGCCGCGGAGCATCGCGGGCTACCCGTGCGTATCGGGCATCTGATGGCGTGGACGTTCCTGGCGCCGCTGCCCGCCGCGCTGGTGCTGGGCCGCCTGTCCGACCTGACGCGGCGGCGCACGCCGATCCTGCTGTTCGCCGCGGGCGTGGCGGCGGCCGGCCTGCTGGGGATGGCGGCGGCGGAGGGCTGGACTCAGGGCGCGCTCGCCTATGCCGTCTATGCCGCCGGGTCGTCGGTGTTCGTGGCGTTGCAGGCGACCTTCGCGATGCAGCTGCTGCCCGATCCCCGCCGCCGCGGGCGCGACCTGGGGCTGTTGAACCTCACCAATACGCTGCCCTCGCTGCTCGGCCCGCCGCTGGCGTGGCTGTTCGCGACGCCGGACGATTTCGCGGTGGTGATGATCGGGCTGGCGATCCTGACCGCGGTGGGCGGGACTTTGATGCTGGGGGTGCGGGCATGGCGATAGCGCCGCGCCGGATCCTGTCGCTGGTGGTTCGCGTGGCGGCGGCGCTGCTGCTGGCGGCGCTGGTCGCGATGATCGCGGGTCATGTCGCCGAACGCCGCGCGCGCCGCGACGTCCAGCAGGGGGTGGCCGCCGACGCGCGGCTGCGCCAGGCGCTGCTGACCAGCGAGATCGAGCGGTTCCAGCTGCTGCCGATGGCCTTGGGCGACGACGTCGACGTGCGCGCCGCGCTGGCCGATGCCCCCGGTGCGCGCACGCGGCTGAACGCCAAGTTCGCAGCGATGGCGCAGGAAACCGGCGCCGCCGCCATCTATCTGATCGCGCCGTCGGGGCTGGCGATCGCGGCGAACAACGCGGGCACGCCCTACAGCTTCGTCGGGCGCGACTATCGCTTCCGGCGCTATTTCGGCGATGCGATGCGCACCGGCACCGGATCGCAATTCGCGCTGGGCACGGTCAGCCAGCGGCCGGGTCTGTATCTGACGCGGCGCACCCGCATCGGCGGGGTGGTGGTGGTCAAGCTGGAGTTCGACCGGCTGGAGCGCGCGTGGCGCGCGGCGGGCGGCGACACGTTCGTCACCGATGCGGACGGGGTGATCCGGGTGACGACGCGGCCGGGCTGGCGCTTCGCGGTGACGCGCCCGCTCAGCCCGGCGCGCGCACAGGTGGTGCGTGCCGACAGCGGCGTCGCGACGCTGCGCCAGTCGCCGATCAGCATGACAGGCGATGGCGAGCCGCGGATCGCGGGGATGAGCGGCCCGGTGGTGCTCGCCGAGGCGCCCGCCGGCGCGTTCGGGTGGCAGGTGCATCTGGCGATCCCGGCCGGCCCGACGATCCGCCCGGTCGCCCATGCGGCGCAGGCGGTGGCGGGGCTGTTGTGCCTGGCGCTGGTGGCGCTGGTCTGGGCGTGGCGCACCCGCGCGCGCCGCCGGGCGGAGCGGACCGCGGTGCTGGAGGCGGCGGTGCAGGAGCGCACCGCCGCGCTGCGTCGCGAGATCGACGACCGCATCGCCGCCGAGGCGCGCGCCGCCGACCTGCGCGAGGGGTTGCGCCAGGCCAACCGGCTGGCCGCGCTGGGCCAGATCACCGCCAGCGTCGCGCACGAAACCGCGCAGCCGGTGGCCGCGATCCGCACCTATGCCGCCAATGGCGAACTGCTGCTTGATCGCGGCGCATGGGACGACGTGCGCGCGAACCTGCGCGCGATCGCCGGGCTGACCGACCGGATCGGCGCCGTCACCGCGCAATTGCGCGGCTTCGCGCGCAAGGGCAGCGGTGCGGTGCGTGCTGTCGCGCTGGGCGATGTGATCGCGGGCGCGCGGCTGATGCTGAAGGAGCGGCTGCGCGCGATCGACGTGCGCGTCACCCCGATCGATCCGGCGCTGGCGGTGATGGCGGGGCGCATCCGGCTGGAGCAGGTGCTGGTCAACCTGTTGCAGAATGCGATCGAGGCGCTGGAAGCGCGGCCGGCGCCGCGGATCGATATCGAGGTGGTGACGGGCGATGAAAGCGTGACGGTGACGGTGCGCGATAACGGGCCAGGCATTTCGCCGGAGATCGCCGACCGACTGTTCACCCCCTTCGCCACCAGCCGCCCGGCGGGGCTGGGGCTGGGGCTGGTCATCTCGCAGGATATCATGACCGACCTGGGCGGTTCGCTGCATGTCGCCGCCGGTCAGGCGGGGGCCGGGGCGGCGTTCGTCGTCACGTTGCGGCGTGCGCCGTGAACGCCGTCGCTGCCCGCGTCGCGCTGGTCGAGGATGACGGCGACCTGCGCGCATCGCTGGCGCAGTCGCTGCGGCTGGCGGGGCTGGACGTCGATGCGTTCGATGCGGTGCCGCCTGCGCTCGCCGCTATCGACGCCGATTATCCCGGCGTCGTCGTCAGCGACGTGCGGCTGCCGCTGGTATCGGGGATCGAGCTGTTCCGCACGCTGACGGCGCGCGATGCGTCGCTGCCGGTGATCCTGATGACCGGGCACGGCGACGTGGCGATGGCGGTCGACGCGCTGAAGGCGGGGGCGTGGGATTTCCTGACCAAGCCGTTCGACCCGGCCGACCTGATCGCCAGCGTGACCCGCGCCGGGCAGACCCGTGCGCTGGCGCTGGAGAACCGCCGCCTGCGCGCCGCGGCGGAGGCGGAGGAGAGCGACGCGCTGATCGGCGCATCGCCCGCGATCCGCCGGCTGCGCGCGATGATCGCGACGCTGGCGGGCGCTGACATCGACCTGTTGATCGAGGGGGAGACGGGCACCGGTAAGGAATTGCTCGCCCGGCTGATTCACGCCGGCGGGCGGCGTGCGCGACGGCGGTTTCACATGCTGGCCTGCGCCGCGCTGCCTGAGGCGCTGGTGGAGGGCGAGGTGTTCGCGACCGTCGGCGATGGTAGCATCGTCGCGGCGGACGGGGGCACGCTGTTCCTGGACGATATCGACCGCGCCTCGCCGCGGTTGCAGGACCGGCTCGCGCAGCTGATCGAGACGCGCGCGCTGCCCGCCCGCGGCGGCGACCGCGTGCCCGTCGACGTGCGCGTCATCGCCACCGCGCGTGAGGAGCCGCAGCGCGCGTCCGACGCGATCGACTCGGCGCTGCTGTACCGGCTGGCGGCGGTACGGCTGCGGATGCCGCCGCTGCGCGAACGGCGCGAGGATGTGCCGATGCTGTTCGGGCATCTGGTGGCGCAGGCGTCCGCGCGGCTGCGCGCGCCGGTGCCGCGGCTGACCGATGCGGCGCGCGCGCACCTGTTGCGGCACGACTGGCCCGGCAATGTCCGCGAACTGGCGCATTTCGCCGAAAGGCTGGTGCTCGGGCTGGACCCGCTGGGGCATGGCGGGGAGGACGCCGCGACGGGCGCGGGCGACGACGACGCGCCGCTGCCCGAGCGGATCGACGCGTTCGAGCGCGCCGCGATCGTCGAGGCGCTGGCGCGATCGAACGGCGAGGTCGGCGCGGCGATCGCGCGGCTCGGCATCCCGCGCAAGACGTTCTATTATAAGGTCCAGCGGCTGGGCATCGACCTGGCGGCGCTGCGCCGGCGCGTGACCGGCGACTGATTACGGCGCGCCGACCTCCCGCCCGACGGGATACAGCAGATAGCGGTCGTCGTAATAGGGCGTGCGCCGGTAGAACCATGCCAGCCGCTTCGCCGGATCGGCGGCCAGCGCCGGATCGTCCGCCAGCGCGCGGTCGAACGCGGCCTTCAGCGCCGGATCGCGCGCCAGCATCGCATCCGCCAGCGGCGCGATCGCATAACCCTCCATATATTCGGTGCGCTGGAGGATTTCGGGAAAGAAGCCCCATTGCAGCAACGAATCGGGGCTTTCCGCCTCCAGCAGCGTCGCCGCCAGCAGGCCGAGCGGCTGGTCGGCGGGCACCCGCACCGATCCGGGCATCATCACCTCGCTGCGCCGTTCGTGCGCGAACCGGGCGCGGAGCGGCACATGCCCTTCGTTGGCGGGTTGCAGGACCGGCGCGGACAGCCGCACCATGTCGAGCGACAGCGTCCGCGGCGCCGCGATCGTCTCCACCGCGATGCCGTGCGCCTTCAGCCGCTCGATCGTCGTAGTGGCGGTGACGGGCACCCACCAGGCGCGCGGCAGCGTGACCGAAAGGTCGGGAACCGATCCGTAGACCGGCATCACCTGCGTCACCGGTCTGCCCAGCCAGCGCACGACCGGCGCGCCGGCGGCGACCGAGCGATAGGTGTCGTGCGCGATGCCGCGATAGCTGACGGTATAGAGCGGCTTCGGGTCCGGCTTCCACGTCACTACCAGCTCGGGCGGGCGATCGGCGCGGTCGGCGGCGATCGCCTCGGCCAGCGCGGCGCCCTGTTCCCCGACCAGCCGCAATGCCTCCTCGACGAAGACATAGGTGCCCAGCACGCGCTGGCGATAGGGTTTGAGCGAATGCGTCTCCAGCAGCACCGTGGGGACGTGCGCGGTGTCGCCATAGCCGGTGGAGAAGCGCAGCTGGTCCGGCTCCTGCACGATCCCGGCATCGGGGTCGTCCTCGTCCTTCAGGCTGACATAATAAAACGGGTTGTGCCCCGCGTGCGACAGCGCGGCGTCCATCGCGGGGCGCAATCGCGTGTCCAGCCACCGCCCGATGGCGCGGGAATGGGCGTAATAGCCGCTCCAGCCCGCGAAGGCGTAGGTGATGTCATATTGATGATCGACCCCGTCGGTGACGTGCAGGTCAAGGTACAGCGCCGGATCGACACGGCGGATCAGCGCCAGCATCGCGCGCATCTCCGGCGTGTCGGCCTTCCCGTAATCGCGGTTGAGATTCAGGTTCTGCGCGTTGGTGCGCCACCCCATCGACCGCGGGCCGCGCTGGTTCGGGCGGTTCCACGGGCTGGAGCGTTCGTGGCCGTCGGCGTTGAAGATCGGGATGAACACCAGGTCGGCATGGTCGAGCAGCCGGTCCTTGCCGCGCAGCGCGATGTCGCGCAGCAGCATCAGCCCGGCATCCTTCCCGTCGATCTCGCCCGAATGGATGCCCGCCTGTACCAGCAGCACCGGCTTGCGTGCGCCGCCCTTGCTGGCGCGAACGTAATAGAGCGGGCGCCCCTGCGCGCTGGTGCCGAACCGTTCGATCGACAGCAACGGCGAGGCGGCGACCAGCCGATCGAGCCACGCGCGCGTCGCGTCATAGCTGGGCGTATCGTCGAAATGCGTGCGTTCGGCGGGGGTGATCCACGGATCGTCGTCGCGCACGATCAGCTTTTCGCTCGCCCCATGCCACGGCAGCAGCGGCGGCAGCGGGGCGGTGATCGGGGCCGCGACCGTAGCGGCGGAGGCGAGCAGCCAGAGCGGCAGCATCGTCAGTACGCCAGCGCGCAGCCGTCGGCGCGCATCTCGCTGGCGGCGGCATAGACGCGGGTGTCGCCGTCCATGCGGTGCTCGACGCATTCGTAGCGGCCGAACCCGCCATCGGGCGCGCCGATCGTCCAGCCGAGATCGGCCAGCGCCGCCCGCGTCGCGCGCGGCACCCCGCTTTCCAGCCGCAGCAGCCCGGTGGGGCCAAGGCCCGCGGCATCCTCCCCCATCGACTGCGACGATCCTTCATGGTGCCAGCGCGGGGCATCGCCCGCCGACTGGATTTCCAGGCCATAGTCGATGCGGTTGACGACGATCTGGGTCTGCCCCTGCGGCTGCATGTCGCCGCCCATCACGCCGAAGCTCATCCACGGTGCGCCGTCGCGCGTCGCGAAGCCGGGGATGATCGTCTGGAACGGCCGCTTGCCGGGGGCATAGATATTGGGATGCCCGTCGCGCAGGCTGAACAGCTGCCCGCGATCCTGGAACATGAAGCCCAGCCCGTCCGCGACCAGCCCCGATCCCATGCCGCGGAAATTGGACTGGATCATCGACACCATCATCCCGTCCTTGTCGGCACAGCTGAAATAGGTGGTGTCGCCGCGGCTCGGCGCCTGACCCGGATAGACGGGGGTGAGGATGCGATCGGTGCGGATCAGCTTCGCACGCTGGCGCGCATATTCCTTGGAGATCAGCCATTCGACCGGCACCTTCGAAAAATGCGGGTCGGCGTAGAAGCGCGCGCGATCCTCATAGGCGAGCCGCTTGGCCTCCGCCTGGAGGTGGATCGAGCGCGGCGACTGGAAACCGGCATCGCCCATGTCGAAGGTTTCGAGGATGTTGAGCATCTGCAACGTGGCGATACCCTGCGTATTGGCGCCCAGCGCGTGGATATCGGCGCCGCGATAGCCGGTCTGGTGCGGCTCGACCCATTCGGACCGGTGCGCGGCGAGGTCCTCGCGCCGCAGCCACCCGCCGATGCGCCGGAAATAGCGGTCGATCGTCGCGGCGATCTCCCCGGTGTAAAAGGCATCGCGACCGCCCGTCGCGATCGCGCGCAGCGTGCGGGCAAGGTCGGGGTTGCGGAACACCTGCCCGGCGCGCGGCCCCTTGCCGTCCGCCATGCCCCAGGTGCGCAGCGCGTTGGCGGTTTCCTCGATCCCGTTGCCGGGCCGCGCGAACGCCGCCATGCTGCGGCGGATGTAATAGGCGATCATGTCGGGCACCGGCGCGCCGTTCTCCGCCAGCGCGATCGCGGGTTCGAGGAGGCTCGCCCAGGGCAGGCGGCCATATCGCTGGTGCATCGTCCACCACGCATCGACCGTGCCGGGCACCGACACGCTGATCGCGCCCAGCGGCGGCAGCGCGCCGTTGCGGGCGCGCGCGCGCACCGTCTCAAGGCTCAACCCGCGCGGGGAGGCGCCCGATCCGGCGAGGCCGACGACCTTGCGCCCCTTCGGGTCCCAGATCATCGCATAGGCATCGCCGCCGATCCCGTTCGACGTCGGCTCCAGGAACCCCAGGCAGGCATTGATCGCGATCGCCGCATCCACCGCCGATCCGCCGCGGCGCAGGATGTCGATCCCCGCCTGCGTCGCCAGCGGGTGCGCGGTGCCGGCGGCGGTCCCTTGCGCGCCGGCCGCACCGGGAAGCAGGGCCGCGCCGGGCAGGGCGGCGATGAAGGTACGACGACGCATGACAGGAAGCTCCGATGGCGTGGCCGGCGATCCTCGCGCCCCGCGTCGCGGATGACAAGCGCCGCTGTCGCAACGGGATAGACGCGGCTACCCTGTGCGTTGTCGCCGCATCGCATCGTCCCGGAGAGTCGCTTATGATCACCCGTCGCGCCGCCATCGCCCTGCTGCCCGTCCTTGCGCTCTGCGCCTGCGGGCAGCGCGACGCGCCGGCGGTCGCGGTCGCCAACGGGGAAGCGCCCGCACCGGCGGCGCCCGCGGCGACGCCGACCGCGCTGCCGGCGCGCGCAGGCCCGGCGTCCGCGCCCACGGGCATCCTGACCTGCCGGGCGCAGATCGGCGCGGCGGCGGCGGCGCGGAAGGTGGCGACGTGCCGCAACGTGTCCCCCGCCACGCATCCGCCGTGCAACGCCGCCAACAGCTGCGCGCTGATCGACGACGAGATCGCGCGCAGCTGCGCGCTGTTCGACGGGAAGGGCGCGCCGATGGCGGGATGTACGGTCGATCCGAAGAGTGCGCAGGCGGCGGCGGAGGTGGTGCGGCGCTATTATGATGCGATCGGCGCGCGCGATTACGCCACCGCTTGGGCGCAATGGGGCGAGAACGGGCGACCGGGCCAGACGCTGGATGCCTTCACGCGCGGCTTCGCCGATACGCGCGCCGTCCGCGTCACCATCGGTACGCCGGGGCGGGGCGATGGCGCGGCGGGATCGGTGTACCAGCCCGTCCCGGTCACGGTCGATGCGACGCTGGCGGACGGGCGGCGGCAGCGGTTCATCGGCACCTACGTCCTGCGCCGGGTGAACGACGTCGACGGCGCCAGCGCGGCGCAATTGCGCTGGCACATCGATTCGGCGAAGCTGCGCGAGACGCCAGCCGCGCCGCGGTGAGGCAGGCAGGAACCGGGGGAGGCGCTGCGGCGCGGCTGGCGTC
>NZ_LSJO01000496.1:0-49028 GCF_001556735.1 Sphingomonas sp. CCH9-F2
ACGTGTGCCATCTCTATCTGGCGCGGATTGTGTCTTTTCTAACTGGCAGGAACACCGTTGGGATGCTCTCATCCCGGTTGCTGCCAGCGGCGGCGCGCCCAGCCGATCGCCGCATCGCGCAGAACCGCCGGATGGACGTTGCCAAGGCTCGACCGGGTGAAGATGCGGCGGGCGCGCTTCAGGTCGGTGATGCCATAACGTCCGTGGCGCAGGCCGGAGCGTGCGATCTGCCACCACAATCTGTCCGCTTCCGACGGGGCCACCGACGGTGCCAGCGGCCCGAACACTTGCACGATGACCGCAAGCATGCCGCTGACTTCCCCCAGCGTCTCTGCGTCTGGCACCGGCAGCCGTGCGGCGGCATGGCGGCTCATCAACGCGCCGGCACGGGGCGCCGTATCGCCCATGGCGTCGGCATAGCGTATCGCCAGCACCTCGCCCGCGGCGGCGATCATGCGATCGCGGGTGTGTTTCGACACGCCGCCGGCGTGATGGCGGTAGCGGATCAGAGGCGCGTCGATCCGCGCGATCCGGCCGAAGGATCTGATGCGGTGATACAGGTCGAAATCTTCCGCGAACCGCACGGCGTCGCGCTCGAACGGGTCGAGCGCACGGGCGGCGTCGCCGCGGATCATCACGCTCGACCACACCAGCGGGTTGCACCAGCTCAGTCGCCAGTCGATCGTGTCGGGGTCGGTAAGTCCGGCGTGCGAGGCGACCGCGGGCAGCCCCCCTTCCCCGAACGGTTCCGCGGCCGACGCGACAAGGACGGTGTCGCGATGCGTGTCCAGAAAGGCAAGCTGTCGGGCAAGGCGGTCGGGGCGGCAGAGGTCGTCCTGGTCCAGCCCCGCGATGTAGCGCCCACGCGCGTGCCCCAACGCGATCGTGCGTGCGACCGCAGGGCCGCCGTTCGCGGGCGCAGCGACGATCCGCAGCCGCGGTTCGGGGATCGAGCGCAGGACGGCGAGCGTGTCGTCCGTAGAGGCATCGTCGACGACGACGATCTCGAAATCGCGGAGCGTCTGCGCGGTCAGGCTCGCAATCGTCTCGGTGATCAGGCGTGCGCCGTTATAGGCCGCGATAATGACGCTGACCTGCGGATCGTTCATTGCGCGACGCCCGCGGCCCTCGCCCCGCCCAGCCCCGCCTCATCAGTCGCCCGCGCGAGCAGTTGATCGACGATGATGCGGCCGACATCGTTCTGCCACAGCCACAGGCCGTTGGCCTGGCCGCGAAAGCTGCGTTCGCCGCCCAGTTGGCCCGAAGGGACATAGCCGGCCGCCAGCCCGATCCCGAACGCGCCCGGCACCGGCGCCCCGGCTGTATCGACCAGCCGGCAGCGATCGTCCACCATCGCGCCATGGGTCGGCCCGTCGCTACGCAGGCGGATCGCGCGCCCGCCTTCGTCGAGCAGCGGCAGGGCGTTGGGACGATAGCCGAAGGCGGCGACCACGCAGTCGGCGTCGTCCAGGATGCGCAACGCCGCGTCGTCGTCGGCCATGCGGTGCAGACGCAGGCGGGGATCGCCGCGGCGGCCGTTGATGCCCAGCGAATGGATCACCAGCTCCCGCGCCTCCAGCCGAAAGCCGGCGAGCCGATAGACGAATCCGGACACCGGGCAGATATCGTCGGCGGTGAAATCGTCATAGCCGTCGGCGCGCGCCGCCTCTGCCGAGGGGTAGAACGGTCGGAGCGGACGACGGTGCAGAACGGTGATCGAGCCGGCGTCGAGCGCCAGCGAGGGCTGCGCCTTCAACAGGCGCGCGGCACAGGAAATGGCGCTGGTCGATCCGCCGACGATCGCGATCCGGAGGGGACGTCCGCGATCGCCGAGCAGGTGCCGCAGTGCCTCCACGCCCTCCTCGCGCAGCAAGGTGTCGGACTGGATCAGCCGGCTGCCGCAGCGTTCGACCAGCGTGTGGCCGGCGACCTTTTCCTCCACCAGGCGGATCGCGGGCTGGTACCCGCCCGTGGCGACGACGATCGAACGGGCGGACAGCTCGACCGAGCTGCCGTCCGCGCGTTCGCGCGCCCGCACATGCCACAGGCCGTCCGCTCCATGGCGGGCGGAGACGACCTCGTGCCCGGTCAGCACCGCGCCGCCCAGCGCGCACAGTCGCTCGGACAGGACCGAGCCGAGCCGGTCGAGGTACGCACCCACCTTGGGCAGCGGTACGCCCAGCCCCCCGATATGCGCGCGGATCGCCTGCTCCTCCGGCTCGCCGGCGAGCGACAGGCCGGGGGGCAGCGCGGCGTCGGCGGTGAGGAAGGTTTCGGCGCTGCTGTCCGAGGTGATGCCATAGCGGCCGAGCAACCCCGCGCCGACGCGATCGCCGCGATCGACGATCGTCGTGCCGAGCGCTCCCATCTGCTCCAAGCGTCCCGCCTTTGCCGCTGCACACAGCAGCGCGGTGCCAGCCGGCCCTCCGCCGATAATGACCGCGGCCAGTTCGCGATCCGCGGGTACCGCGGCGGCCGCCCGGATGGGCCGCGGCATGGCGTCGCACACCTGGCCGAATGTCTGCGCGACGCGGTCGACGTCGGCGATCGTCATCGCGTCCGTGACCGGCAGGACAACCGCACGCGCGGCGATATAGTGCGTCACCGGCAGATCGTCGATCAGGCAGGTCTCGCGGAAGTGTGGCTGCTCGGCCAGATGCGGGCTGAAATAGGCGCCGGCACCGATTCCGCGCTCGGCGAGGCGCGCGACGATCGCGTCGCGATGCGGCGCCAGCGTGGGCGGCAGCAGCACCGGAAAGAACTGCATCGCCTGGCGATGCCCCGCGGGGCGTTGCAATGTGAAGCGGCCGAGCCGCTCGCGATAGCGCGCCGCCAGCGTTTCGCGATGCGCGGAAACGGCATCGATCTCGTCAAGCTTGGCGAGCGCCAGCAGCGCGGGAACCTCGGCCAGCTTGGCGTTCAGGCCCGGCAGCGTCGCGGAACGCGCGCCGTCGAATCCGAAGTTGGCCATCGAGCGCAACGCCGCGATCGTCGCCGCATCGCGGCAATAGACGACACCGCCTTCCGATGTCGCGAACGTCTTGGTCGCGTGCATCGAGAAGACCACCGGAAACGGCGCGTCGGTGCCGAAGGCCCGCCCCTCGGCATCCTGCGAGCCGAGCGACGCGGCGGCGTCCACCACCACCGCCAGATCGTGGCGACGCGCCAGCCAGGCGTAATGATCGAGATCGATGCTGTTCCCGAACGTGGCGTAGGGCACGATCGCACCGATGCGCCGTCCGTAGCGTTCGATCAGGCGGCCGATCGCGGCAGTATCCAGCGCCCAGTCGTCGGGATCGCAGTCCGCCAGCAACGGCGTGGCGCCGCACCACAGCGCCGCCTGCGCCGTCGCGGCAAAGGTAAAGGACGGCATGATCACCAGCGACCGCGCCGGGTCGCGGCCGTGGAGCGCGTGCCGCAGCGCCAGCATCAGCCCCAGGGTCGCATTCGCCACCGCCAGACATGCGCCGCGCCCGCCGAACAATCGCTCGGTCATCTCCTGCTCGAATTGCTGCACCACTGGCCCGTTGTTGCTGAACGTGCCCGACGCCTCGACCGCTTCCAGTTGCGCGATCATCCGGCTGAGCCGTGCGGGACGCGGGGCGATAAGGGGCAGGTCCATCGAAAGTCCATTTGGTGGCGCGATGACGCGCGTTATGAGGCGTGGGACTTAAGACTTCGTGCCCGTATCGGCCGGGTTTTACTCATGGCGGGGATTGGGATGATCGAGCGATTGGTGACGATCATGGCGCGGTTGCGCGGACCGGGCGGATGCGAATGGGACCGTGCGCAGTCGTTCGCGACGATTGCGCCCTATACGATCGAGGAAGCCTATGAGGTGGCCGACGCGATCGAGCGTGGCGATCTGGCGGACCTGAAGGACGAGTTGGGCGATCTGCTGCTGCAGGTGGTGTTCCACAGCCGGATCGCCGAGGAAGCCGGCGCCTTCGCCCTGCCCAATGTGGTCGACGCCATCAGCGACAAGATGGAGCGACGCCATCCGCATATCTTCGGCGACGAGGTCGAGGGCGGCCACCACCGATGGGAAGAGGTGAAGGCCGCCGAGCGATCGGCGCGCGGGGCACGGAGCGCGCTGGACGGGGTCGCGCTGGGCCTGCCTGCGCTGGCGCGCGCCGAGAAGCTGCAGAAGCGGGCGGGACGTGTCGGTTTCGACTGGCCCGACGCCGACGGGCCGCGCGCCAAGATCGACGAGGAACTGGCGGAGGTCGCCGGCGCCGCGAACGATGCCGCGCGCAAGGAGGAAATCGGCGACCTGCTGTTCGCGGTGGTCAACTGGGCGCGGCATCTGGGCGTCGACCCCGAAGCGGCATTGCGCGCGGCCAATGGCAAGTTCGAACGCCGCTTCGGCCAGATGGAGGAGATGGGCGGCGCGGCGTTCGCGGGCATGGACCTTGACGCCAAGGAACAGTTGTGGCGCGCCGCCAAGGCCGCCGAGCACGGCTGACGGCGGGCGATCTCAGCGCGTGGCGAACCGTTCGTAATCGCTGGGCGCCATCCGCACCTCATAGGTGACGCTGGCGCCTTCCACGTCCTGTGCCAGCACCTCGCCATGCGCGTGGAGCCATGCGGCCCCCGCCCCGTCCCCGGCGTCGAGCGTCACAGAATAGCGTTGATGACCGGCGGTCAGCCGTTCGGCGACGTGGCGGATCAACGCATCGACGCCCTCCCCCGTCAGCGCGGACAGCGGGATGACGTCGTCGCGGCGCGCTGCCTCGACCAGCAGTTCCTCGCGCGCGTCGCCGCTCAGCAGGTCGAGCTTGTTCCACGCCTCGATCCGCGGAGTGGTTTCCGCGACGCCGACGTCGGTCAGCACCCCCTCCACATCCGCCTTCTGCGCGGCGGTGTCGGGATGCGCGACGTCACGGACGTGGATCAGCAGATCCGCGGACACCACCTCCTCCAGCGTCGCCTTAAAGGCGGCGACCAGCTGCGTCGGCAGTTCGGAAACGAACCCCACCGTGTCGGACAGGATCGCCTTGTCGATGCCGGGCAGCGCGATCTGGCGCAACGTCGGGTCGAGCGTCGCGAACAGCAGGTCTTCCGCCATCACATGGCTGCCGGTCAGGCGGTTGAACAGTGTCGACTTGCCGGCATTGGTGTAGCCGACCAGCGCGATCACCGGCCAGGGCGCGCGCTGCCGCCGCTCGCGATGCAGACCGCGCGTGCGGGTCACCTGCTCCAGCTCGCGCCGCAGCCGCGCCATCCGGTCGCGGATCAGCCGGCGGTCGGCCTCGATTTGCGTTTCGCCCGGTCCGCCCAGGAAGCCGAAGCCGCCGCGCTGGCGTTCCAGGTGCGTCCAGCTGCGCACCAACCGCCCCGATTGATAGTCGAGATGCGCCAGTTCGACCTGCAACCGCCCCTCCGCGGTCGCGGCCCGCTCCCCGAAGATTTCAAGGATCAGGCCGGTGCGGTCGATCACCTTGGCCTCCAGCGCGGTTTCGAGGTTGCGCTGCTGGATCGGCGACAGGCTGCCGTCGACGACGATCAGGCCGGCGTCCTCCATTCGCGCGCGCGTTGCCAGCTCTTCGATCTGGCCGGAGCCGATCAGCGTGGCGGCACGCGGGGTACGGACGCGGAACGATAGGCGGTCGACGACGACGACCCCGATCGCCTCGGCAAGGCCCGCGGTCTCCTCCAGCCTGGCGTCGGCGTCGCGCGACGAACCGCCCAGATCCGGGTAGACCACGATCGCGCGCGCGCCGCGGCTGAACTCGTCGCGGTCGCGCTCGAAACCGGTGCTCAAGACGTCATCCCCGCCGCTCAATCCTCATCCGCGACGCCGGCTTCCTCGGCCAGGTTCAACGGACGCGACGGCTGGATGGTGGAAACGGCGTGCTTGTAGACCAGCTGCGCCATGCCGTCGCGTTGGAGGAGCATGCAGAACAGATCAAAGCCGGCGATCGCGCCCTGCAACATCACGCCGTTGACCAGGAACATCGTCACCGGATCTTCCGACTTGCGCACCGCCGACAGGAAAATGTCCTGCAACTGCGGCTGCTTCTTCGGCTGTTCGGTCAGCTGGCCGACGATGCCGGCGACGTCGACCGGACCGGCCGGCATGATGGTGGAGATCGCATGCTTGTAGATCAGCTGCGACTGGCCGTCGCGCCGCAGCAGGACCGAGAAATTGTCGAACCAGGTGACGATCCCCTGGAGCTTCACGCCCTTGACCAGGAACATGGTCACCGGGGTCTTGGACTTGCGCAGCGCATTCAGGAACAGGTCCTGGAGCGAGGTCTGCTTGTCGGCCATGGAATGATATCCTTGTTTTTGGCGGGAGGTTCCCCGCGTGGCGCGCCGTTGCCGGCGTCGGGTACGTCGTCGTTGCGACCGGCCGAAAATAGGGACCGCCGTGTCCTGCGTCCAGACGTGGCGCGTGCGTTATTCCTCGCGCGTGTCGGTGATGCCCAACAGCTTCAGCTTGCGGTGCAAGGCCGAGCGTTCCATCCCGATGAAGCTGGCCGTCCGGCTGATGTTGCCGGAAAAGCGGCGGATCTGGACGCGCAGATATTCCCGCTCGAACGTCTCGCGGGCCTCGCGCAGCGGGGCGCCCATGATCGCGCTGGTCCCGGCGCCGCCATCCTGCCCGCCCAGCACCTCACCGGGAAGCAGGTCCAGGTCGATCCGCCCGATACGGTCGCCGGGGGCCAGGATGATCGTCCGTTCGACCACGTTGCGCAGTTCCCGCACATTGCCCGGCCAGTCGTAGGACTGGAGCGCGACCAGCGCATCCGTGGCGATCTCCGGCACAGGCACGCGGCGTTCGGCCGCGTAATGCGCCACGAAATGCTCGACCAGCGGGGGGATGTCCTCACGCCGTTCGGCCAGCGGGGGGATCGAGACGGGAACGACGTTAAGGCGGTAATAAAGGTCTTCGCGAAAGCGCCCCTCCGCAATCTCGATCGACAGGTCGCGCGCGGTGGCCGATACGACGCGCACGTCGACCTTCACCACGCGCGTGCCGCCGACGCGGGTAAAGCTCTGGTCGGTCAGCACGCGGAGGATGCGCGCCTGCGTCGCGGCGGGCATGTCGGCGATCTCGTCCAGGAACAGCGTGCCGCCATGCGCCTGTTCCAGCAGGCCGGTGCGTACCAGGTCGCCGCCCTCCTCCATCCCGAACAGGTCTTCCTCGACGCGCTCGGGGCTCATCCCCGCGGTGCTGGCGATAACGAAATTGGCGTGCGCGCGCTGGCTCCAGCCGTGCAGAAGCCGCGCCGCAACCTCCTTGCCGACGCCCGCCGGCCCCATGATGAGCACGCGGCTGCCGGTGCCGGCAACGCGCTTCAGCGTGGCGCGGACGGCGTTGATCGCGGTGGAACTTCCGGTCAGGTCGGTGCCCCGCCCGGCTGCCGCGCGCAACGACGCCACTTCGGCGCGCAGACGCTCGGTCTCGGTCGCGCGCTCGACCATCAACAGCAGGCGTTCGGCCTGGAACGGCTTTTCGATGAAGTCGGCCGCGCCCTTGCGGATCGCGGCGACGGCGGTGTCCAGCGTCCCGTGACCGGAAATGACCAGCACCGGGATCGACGGATCGCGCCGCTTGATCTCCTCCAGGAGGTCCAGTCCGTCGAGCCGCGACCCCTGCAACCAGACGTCCAGCAGTACCAGGCTGGGGCGTCGCGCGGCGATCGCCTCCAGCGCGGAATCGCTGTCGCCCGCAGTGCGCGTGCCATAGCCCTCGTCCTCCAGCACGCCGGCGACCAGTTCGCGAATGTCGAGTTCGTCGTCGACGACCAGGATGTCGATCGGCATGGCGTCAGATCCGGTTTCTGGTGAGGGCGGCGATCGTGCGATCGTCGTCCTGGGAAGGCGATGCGTCGTTCGTCGCCAGCGCGTGAAGCTGCGCCGTATCGAACGACAGCGTGACAATGGTGCCGCCCTCGGGGCGGTCGGTGAAGGTCATCGTGCCGAAATGCTCCTCGACGATTTTCTTGACGATCGCCAGCCCCAGCCCGGTGCCGCGCGCGCGCGTGGTCATATAGGGTTCGACGATCCGGTCGCGCTCGACCGGCAGGCCGACGCCGCTGTCGGCGACGGTGATGACGGTGCGTTCGCCGGTCTCGGCCAGCGTCATCGTCACGATGCTTTCGCCGCGATCCGCCGCCTCGACCGCCTCCACCGCATTCTTGACGATATTGGTCAGCGCCTGGCCGATCTGGCGGCGATCGCACACCAGCGTCGGGCCCGGATCGCGATGGTCCAGCGTGAAGCGGATGCCGGGGTGCGCCACTTCATGCAGGAACATCGTCTGGCGCGCGATGTCGACCAGCGATTCCTCGCGGAACACCGGCTTGGGCATCCGCGCGAACGACGAAAATTCGTCGACCATCCGCCTGAGGTCGCCGACCTGCCGGACGATCGTGTCGGTCAGCCGTGCGAAGGTGGTGTCGCCCGCCTCGATCTTGCTGCCATACCGGCGTTGCAGCCGCTCGGCGGCCAGCTGGATCGGGGTCAGCGGGTTCTTGATCTCATGCGCGATGCGGCGCGCAACGTCCGCCCAGGCGGCGCGGCGCTGGTCGGTCAGCTGCTGCGTGATATCGTCGAAGGTGATGATCGGCCCGCCGCCGTCTCGCGCGATGCGCAGCGCGAAGGTGCGCGGTTCGCCCTGCACATTGAGCTGCACGGTAGCCTCGCGCGCACCCTTGTCGAGCAGCGGGGCGAGGTCCGGCGCGACCTCGGCCAGCGGGCGTCCCACGGGCGACGCCTCCAGCCCCAGCAGCAGCTGTGCCGAGCTGTTGATGAGACGGATTGTCCGGTCGTTGCCGTCGACCGAGATGACCCCCGCCGAAATCCCCGACATCACCGCCTCGATCAGCGCGCGGCGGTTGTCGAGCTGGGCATAGGCGGTGACGAGCGCGTTGTTCTGCGTTTCCAGCCGCGCGGTCATGCTGTTGAACGCGGTGGTGAGCGTCCCCAGCTCGTCGCGATCGAGCGTATCGGGCGCGCGGGCCGACAGGTCGCCGTCCTCCACCCGTCGCGCGGCGTCGACCAGTTCGCCGACCGGGCGCACCAGCCGGTCCGCAACCGCCAGCGCGATCCACACCGCGAAGGCAACGATCAGCAGCGAGACGATCAACAGCGCGGCGTTGAACTGCAACTGGAGCGAGCGCGCCTTGGCCAACAGCTGGCGATAGTTTCGCAGCGCCGCCTCCGCGCGGGTCGTCTGCGTCGTCATCTCCTTGGGATCGGTGACGCGCGCGGCGTACAGGTAGACGTCGGCCGTGCCGGGAAGGCGCGTGAATACCTGGATCCGGTCGCCGGTGATGACGACGTCGCTGCGTCGTTGATCCTTTTGCAGCCGTGCGATCGCCTGCGGCGTGATCTGGCGCGCGATGTCGATCTCGTAAGGATTGACGACCGCCAGCGTCTGCAGCCCGCCGCGCGGATTGAGCGCGAACAGCGCCCCTTCGGACAGGCTGCGGTAATAGACCTGTCGCCCGAAGAAATTGGGGAAGGCCGCGCCGTCGATCGGCTCCTCGCGAAGGAACGCGGACAGATCGTCCGCCATGGTGATCGTCGCTTCCTCCCACCGCTGGAGGATCTGGTCATAGGAGGCGCGCGTCAGCGAGGCGGCATTCTCGAACATCCCGCGCGAGCGGTCGGAATACCAGAATTGCACGCCATATTGGAACAGCAGCGACGCGAAGATCGTCACCAGCAGCGCCGGCACCGCCGCCACGATCGAGAACAGCAGGACGAGGCGGACATGGAGCACCCCCTCCCCGCCGACCGGCGATCGTGCCGCGCGGCTGCGCGCGATCCGGCGACCGAGCAGCATCAGCAGCGCGATCCCCGCCACCAGGTTCGCAACCAGCAGCAGCGCCACGATCGGGGGGGCGAGAAGGCCATCGGCCCCGCCCTCTCCCTTGACCACGAAATAGCTGCCGATCGCCACAGCGATGGCGGCACCCAGTACCGTCAGTTCCACGACAGGCGTGACGACCGGCCAGCCGCCGGGGCGCAGCGTCGGACGCAACGAGGAAGGGGGCGCGGCTCCCGCGGTCATCATGTCATCGTTACAACATCCCTGTTGCATCGAGAACACATATTTGTGCGCTTCATCCGTCGGAAGCGGCACATGATCCCGTTGCGACCTCGATGCCGAGCATGTCCAGTCGCTTGCGCAGCGTGTTGCGGTTCAGCCCCATCGCGCGGGCCGCGCGCAGCTGATTGCCGCCGTGCCGTGCCAGCATCGCCTCGATCAACGGGCGCTCCACTTCGGCAATGACACGGGCGTACAGCGAGCCGTCATCGAGCGCGCGGGGCTCCTGGCGAGCCAGCCGCTCGATCATCGCATGGACGGCAGCGTCGATCCCCGCGTCGGGCACCGCATCCGCGTTAGGCGTGGCGGAACCGATCGTCGCGCGTACCTCGGCGGCGCCGATATGGTCGTCGCGCGACAGCGCGGCGAGCCGCCGCATCAGGTTTTCCAGCTCCCGCACGTTGCCGGGCCAGTCATAGGCCTCCAGCGCCGCGACCGCGGCGGCGTCGAGCGTCTTGCGCGGCAGCCCCGCTTCGGCGGCGCGATCCAGGAAGTGCCGCGCCAGTTCGGCGATGTCGCCGCGCCGTTCGCGCAACGCGGGCAGCGCGATGGGCACGACGTTGAGCCGGTAGTACAGGTCCTCGCGGAACTGGCCGGTGACGACTGCCTGTTGCAGATCGCGGTTGGTCGCCGCGACGATGCGCACGTCGGCGCGGATCGTCCGCGCGCCGCCGACCGTGGTGAACTCGCCCGATTGCAACACGCGCAGCAGCCGGGTCTGCGCCTCGAGCGGCATGTCGCCGATCTCGTCCAGGAACAACGTGCCGCCTGCCGCCTGTTCGAAGCGGCCGGCGCTGCGCTGCGCTGCGCCGGTGAAGGCGCCGCGTTCGTGCCCGAACAGCTCGGCTTCGATCAGCTCGCGCGGAATCGCGGCCATGTTGATCGGCACGAACGGCGCGGCCCGGCGCGCGCCCAGATCGTGGATCGCGCGTGCGACCAGTTCCTTGCCCGTCCCCGATTCGCCCGACACCAGCACGGTCAGGTCGTTCGACACCACGCGCGCGATGACGCGATAGACGTCCTGCATCGCCGGCGAACGGCCGATCAGCGGCAGCGACGCATCCTCCGACGGCGTCGCCTCGCCCGCATTGGCCGCCCGGCGGGCCAGCGCCGCGGCGACGGTGCGGGTCAGCGTGTCGAGGTCGAACGGCTTTGGCAGATAGTCATAGGCGCCCGCCTCGTTCGCGCGCACCGCGGTGGTCAGCGTGTTGCGCGCCGACAGGACGATGACCGGCATGTCGGGATGGTCGGCGACGATCCGCGTGGCATGATCGATGCCGTCCCCATCTGGCAGCACGACGTCGGTCAGCAGCACGTCGGGCGGGTGCGAGCGCATCTCGCGCGCCAGCTCCCCCAGGGTGGCGACCGCGCGCACCTGATGCCCGGCGCGTTTCAGGGCATGGGCCACGACGGTACGGATGGCATCGTCGTCATCGACCAGCAGGATGCGGCCAGCGGTCACGCGCTGGCCCGGCGCAGGAGCAGGCGGAACACCGTCTGGTGGGGTTGCCCCTCGCGGGAATATTGAACGATTCCACCCATATCGCGGATCAACTTGTCGACCAGTGCCAAGCCGAGCCCCTTCCCTTCGGGTCGGCTCGACACGAACGGATCGAACAGATGCTCGGCGATATCATCTGGGGCGCCGGGGCCGGTATCGATCACGCAGATCTCGATCGGCAGCGCGACTCGCGCGCCGCCCTTGCCGGTCGGCACGGTGATGCCATGGCGATAGGCGGTCGCCAGCGTGATCCGCCGCTCGCCGCGATCGCCGAGCGCCGCTGCCGCATTCTTGAGCAGGTTGAGGATGATCTGAAGCAGCGCGTCGCGGTTGCCCAGCGCCTGCGGCAGCGAGGGGTCGAAGCGTTCCTCGATCGTGATCCCCCGGGCGAAGCCGGCCAGCGCGACGTCGCGGGCATGCGCCAGCAGCGGATAGATGTTGAGCGGCGCGGTCTCGCGCGGGCGGGTGTCGGTGAAATCCTCCATATGGTCGATCAGCGCGGCGATGCGATCGACCTCCGAGATTATCAGCCGCGTCAGGTCGTCCGCCGCCGCCCCGTCCGCGATCAACTGCGCCGCGCCGCGGATGCTGGACAGCGGGTTCTTGATCTCATGCGCGAGCATCGCGGCGGCCCCCACCGCGGAGCGCGCCGCAGCGGCGCGTTCGGAGGAGATGCCAAGACGGCGCGACGCCGCGGCGTTGTGGAGCGTGATCGTTCGCCAGCCGGGATGCTCCACGATCGCCGTCTCGATCACGTCGACGCGAATGCGTACCCCGCGGAACGTCTCCAGATCAGCGTCGAACGCGGCGAAGGCGTGGCCTTCGCGACGGGTCGCGGCCTCCGGCAACTTCAGGATGGCATCGACCGGCTGGCCGAGCATCGCGCGCTCGGACAGGTTCAGCAGCGTCTCGCATTCGGCATTGGCGCGCGCGATGCGATCGTCCGGATCGACGACCAGCACGGCGACGGGCAGCGCGGCGAGCAACTCCGCCTCGTCCGGGCCGCGCTGTGCCAGCATCATGCGGCGTCCCGCATCCGGTGCGGCGCGTAGAATTCCGCGAGCATCGCCTTGACGCGATCGGCATCGGGTTCCTGGTTCACCCTGTTGCGGAACTCGGCGGAGCCGGGAATCCCCTTGGTGTACCAGCCGATATGCTTGCGCGCCATGTTGACACCCGTGAACGTGCCATAATGGCTGAGCATCATGTCGTAATGCTCGATGATGACGCGATATTGTTCCTCGATCGATGGATCGGCCATCCGCTGCCCGGTGGCCAGCCAGTGCATCACCTGCGCCAGCAGCCACGGGCGGCCATAGGCGCCGCGCCCGATCATGATGCCGTCCGCGCCCGACTGCGCCAGCGCTGCCTCGGCATCCTCGATCCCGCAAATGTCGCCATTGGCGATCACCGGGATCGACACCGCATCCTTGACCCGTCGGATGAAGCCCCAATCGGCCGACCCCTTGTACATCTGGTTCCGGGTACGGCCGTGGACGGTGACCATCTGCACACCAAGATCTTCAGCGATTCTCGCCAGTTCCGGGGCGTTGAGGCTGTCATGGCACCATCCCATGCGCATCTTGAGCGTCACGGGGGCGTCGACGGCGGCGATGACGGCGCGGATGATCGCGGTGGCGAGCGTGAGGTCGCGCATCAAGGCGGAGCCGGCATCGCCGTTGGTCACCTTGCGCACCGGGCAGCCCATGTTGATGTCGATGATCGCGGCGCCCTTGTCGCGGGCGAGCTTCGCCGCTTCCCCCATCTCGTGCGGGGTGCAGCCGACCAGCTGCATCGATACCGGCTCCTCCGAGAGATGCCACGCAGCCTTTTGAAGAGACTGGCGAGTTTCGCGGATCGCGGCCTGGCTCGCGATCATCTCGGTGACGTTCAGGCCCGAGCCGTAGCGGCGGACGAGCGTGCGGAACGGCTGGTCGGTGACGCCGGTCATCGGCGCCAGCACGACCGGCTGGTCGATCGTCACGGGGCCGATCTGGATGGGAGAGAGCGCGGTCATCGAGGGGGAGCTGCCTTAAAAACAGGCAGGTAGGGGAAGCGAGCGGGTCTGGCAAGGCGCGTGCGGAACCGCTAGGCGGCGCAGGGATGACCCAAGTCGCCCTTATCGTCGCCGCCGGATCGGGCACGCGCAGCGGCAGTGCCGTGCCCAAACAGTTCGCCGATGTGGCGGGCCGCGCGATGATCGCGTGGAGTTACGACGCGCTGTCGACGCATCCGGCGATCGAAAAGGTGCTGGTGGTGATCGCCCCCGAGCACGAAACGCTGCTGAAAAACGCCGTTCCGGACGCCGAATGGGTGGCAGGCGGTGCGGTGCGTCGCGAGTCGGTCGCCGCCGGGCTGGCGAAATTGCACGGTACGGAGCGAGTCGTGATCCACGATGCGGCCCGCCCGTTCCTGTCGCATGCGGTCATCGACCGCGTTCTGGGCGCGCTGAATAGCGCGGAAGCGGCTATTCCGGTGCTGCCCGTCGCGGATACGTTGGTCGATGCGCACGGCGGCGTCGTGCCGCGCGACGGATTGCACCGTGTCCAGACCCCGCAGGGGTTCCGGGTCGAGACGCTGGCACGTGCCCATGCGCAATGGACCGGCGGCGAGGCGACCGACGATGCGCAGATGGTCCGCGCACTGGGGCATGACGTGACGCTGGTGGAGGGCGATGCGATGCTGGAGAAGATCACCTACCCCGCCGATTTCGCCACCGCGGCGGCGCGCATCGGCACCGAGACGCGCAGCGCGAGCGGCTTCGACGTCCACCGGCTGGAGGATGGCGAGCCATTGTGGCTGGGCGGCGTGCGCATCCCGCACCACCAGGGATTGTCGGGGCACAGCGACGCCGACGTCGCGCTGCATGCGATCACCGATGCGGTGCTGGGCACGATCGCGGCCGGCGACATCGGCACGCATTTCCCGCCCAGCGACCCGCAATGGCGCGGCGCCGAATCCGGCCAGTTCCTGCGCCACGCGCGCGCACTGGTGGAGGCGAAGGGCGGACGGATTACCTTCGTCGACCTGACCTTGATGTGCGAGGCGCCCAAGATCGGCCCGCACCGCGCCGCGATGCAGGCGCGGATCGCGGAACTTCTGGGCCTGACAACCGATCGGGTCAGCGTGAAGGCGACGACGACCGAGCGACTGGGCTTCACCGGCCGCGGCGAGGGGATCGCCGCGCAGGCGGTGGCGACCGTGACGCTGCCAGCGGGACAGGCGGCATGAAGATGCTGTCCGCCATCGCCGCGGCGCTGTCGCTGGTGGCCAGCCCGGCGGTCGCGCAGACCCGTTGCCTGAGCGCCGCGGATGCGGAATCGATCGCGCTGGTCGCGCTGCCCGAGATCATCCGCGACGCCGGTCGCGTCTGTTCCGCCCTGCCGGCGTCCAGCCTGCTGCGGCGGACTGGCGGCGCGTTTCTGGCGAAATACGATGCCGAGGCGGATCGCGCCTGGCCCGCGGCGCGCACCGCCATCGCCAAGCTGAGCGATCCGGCGGTGGAGATGCTGCTGATGAGCGATTATGCCCGAACGATGCTGACGTCCGTCTTCGCACCGCAGATCACGGGCCGTATCCAGCCGTCCGATTGCGGGACGCTGGACCGGCTGGTAACCTTGCTGGAGCCGTTGCCGGCGCGCAATACCGCCGGGATCGTCGTGGCGACATTGCAGTATCTGAAGGCCGAGAAGGCCAAGGGGCGGCAGAAGAGCATCCCCGACCTGCCGGTATGCCCGGCCCCGGAGGCGAAGTGACCGACACCACCCTTCCCGTCGCGCTGGTTGATGCCGCGCGCCGCGTCATCGACGCGAACCGTGCCGCAGGGCGCCGCATCGCGGTGGCGGAAAGTTGCACCGGTGGGCTGGTCGCGGCCGCGCTGACCGAAATCCCCGGCTCCTCCGAGGTGCTGGAAGCCGGCTTCGTCACCTATTCCAACGATGCCAAGCAACATCTGTTGGGGGTCAGCGGCGACGTGCTGGACACGTTCGGCGCGGTATCGATCGCGGTGGCGTGGAGCATGGCGCAAGGCGCGCTGGCGAAAAGCGACGCGGACGTCGCGGTCGCGATCACCGGCGTCGCCGGGCCGGGCGGCGGAAGCGAGAAAAAGCCGGTCGGAACGGTCGTGTTCGCACGGGCGGAGCGCGACGCCGATCCGTCCGACGTGGTCGCCGACAAGCGGATGTTCGGCGATCTGGGGCGCGGCGGCGTGCGGTTGCAGGCCGCGCTATGTGCGCTTGACCTGTTGATGCCCGACACGCCCCCGACCGACGCGGAGAAATAGCCGGCGGGGACGGAGCGCGCCCCCGACCGGTCGCGACCATTTCCATGGGCAAGGGTCGCGAACGCTACCGCCGGTCGTTGCCGTAGAGGGCGGCGGCGCGCTCCTCGAACGCGCCGATCATGCGGCGCAGCGCGGCGCCGAACACCTGACCGGCGAGCATTTCGAACATGCGGTTCTTGAACGCGAAATCGACCGAGAAATCGACCAGGCAGCCCCCTTCCCCATCGGGACAGAAGCGCCAGTCGTTGCGCAAGTACTTGAGCGGCCCGTCGACATATTCGACATGGATCGTCTCCGGCCGCTGCTTGCCGACCTTCGACGTGAAGGTTTCGCGCAAGCCCTTGAACCCGACGATCATGTCGGCGACCGTGGCGCTTTCGTCATCCTGCCGCACGCGCATCGCGGTGACCCACGGCAGGAATTCGGGGTAGCGGCGCACGTCCGCGACCAGATCGAACATCTGTTCGGGGGTGTACGGCAGGCGGCGTGTCTCAGCGTGCTTGGGCAAGCTTCGCCTCGCGCGCGGCCTTCATCTTCGCGAAATCGTCCCCGGCGTGATAGCTCGACCGTGTCAGCGGCGAGGAGGCGACCAGCAGGAACCCCTTCGCCCGCGCAATCGCGGCATAGGCATCGAACGCGGCCGGGGTGACGAAATCGGCAACCTTCGCATGACGCGGCGTGGGTTGCAGATACTGGCCCATCGTCAGGAAATCGATGTCGGCGGAGCGCATGTCGTCCATCACCTGGTGCACCTCCAGCCGCTCCTCGCCCAGCCCCAGCATGATGCCGGACTTGGTGAAGATCGACGGATCGAGCTTCTTCACGCTCTCCAGCAGGCGGATCGAGGCGTAATAGCGCGCGCCGGGGCGGATCGTGGGGTACAGCCGCGGCACCGTTTCCAGATTGTGATTATATACGTCCGGGCGGGCGGCGACGATGGCCTCCACCGCGGCTTCGTGCTTATTGCGGAAATCGGGCGTGAGGATTTCGATCGTGGTCGTCGGATTGGTCCGGCGGATCGCCTCGATCACCTTCACGAACTGCTTTGCCCCGCCGTCGGGCAGGTCATCGCGGTCAACGGAGGTCACGACGATATGCTCAAGCCCCATCTGCGCCGCCGCATCGGCGACGTTCTGCGGCTCCATGGGATCGACCGCGCGGGGCATCCCGGTCTTCACGTTGCAGAACGCGCAGGCGCGCGTGCACGTGTCGCCCAGGATCATCACCGTCGCGTGCTTCTTGGTCCAGCATTCGCCGATATTCGGGCAGGCCGCTTCCTCGCACACGGTTGTCAGGCTTTTGGCGCGCATCAGCGCGCGGGTCGCGGCGAACCCTTCGCTGGTCGGCGCCTTCACGCGGATCCAGTCGGGCTTGCGGGTGCGCTGGGGAGCCTTGATCGGTGTCAGGTCGTTCATGCGGCGCAGATAGCGATTCCGACGCCAACAGACAACGAAAGGGTTTTTGACGGATGAGCAAGTTCCACGATCTGATCGACGGCTATTACAAGTTCCGCGGCACCGAATGGCTGGAGGAACGCGACCGGTGGAAGGAACTGGCCGAGGGCCAGTCGCCGCGCGTGATGGTGATCGCCTGTTCCGACAGCCGGGTGGAGCCGGCGACGATCTTCGGCAGCCGTCCGGGCGAGATCTTCGTGGTGCGCAACGTCGCCAACCTGGTCCCGCCGTTCGAGACCGGCGGCGGGCTGCACGGCGTGTCGGCGGCGCTGGAATTCGCGGTCACCGTGCTGAAGGTCGACGAGATCCTGGTGCTGGGCCATGGCGCGTGCGGCGGCGTCAAGGCAGCGCTGTCGGGTGACCTGAAGGATGCGGCGCCGGGCGAAGGCGGGTTCGTCGCCTCGTGGATCAAGCTGCTGGACGATGCGCGCGCCAAGGTGATCGCCGAGCACGGCAAGACCCCGGAGGGCCAGACCGCGCTGGAGCAGGAGGGCGTGCGCACCTCGCTCAGGAACCTGATGACCTTCCCGTTCGTGAAGGAGCGGGTCGAGGCCGGGACGCTGGAGCTGCACGGCGCGGTCTTTGCGATCGCCGACGGCAAGCTGCGCGTGCTGCAGGACAGCGGCGCGTTCGAGCCGGCGTAACGCGCATCACCCTCACCCCTCCCTCTCCCGCCGGGAGAGGGAGGGAGGCGCGAAGCGCCGGAAGGGTGAGGGATCTACTCGCCCTTCGGCACTTCCGCGGTGGAGCGCAGGTTCAGTTCGCGCAGCTGCTTGGCGCTGACGAAGCTGGGCGCGCCCATCATCAGGTCTTCGGCCTTCTGCGTCATCGGGAAGACGATGACCTCGCGGATGTTCGGCTGATCGGCGAGCAGCATGACGATGCGGTCGACGCCCGGTGCCGAGCCGCCGTGCGGGGGCGCGCCGAACTTGAAGGCGTTGATCATGCCGGCGAAGTTCGTGTCGACGTCGGCCTGCGAATAGCCGGCGATCTCGAACGCCTTGTACATGATGTCAGGGCGGTGGTTGCGGATCGCGCCCGACGACAGTTCTACGCCGTTGCAGACGATATCGTACTGATAGGCGAGGATATCGAGCGGATCCTTGGTCTCCAGCGCCTCCAGTTCGCCCTGCGGCATCGAGAAGGGGTTGTGGCTGAAATCGACCTTCTTCGCGTCCTCGTCATATTCGAACATCGGGAAGTCGACGATCCAGCAGAATTCGAACCGCGACTGGTCGATCAGCCCGAGCTGTTCGGCGACGCGGGTGCGCGCCAGCCCGGCCAGTTTCGTCGCTTGCGCGACGGGGCCGGCGGCGAAGAACAGCCCGTCGTCGGGGCCGAGGCCGAGCGCGTCGGCCATCGCGGACATCTTGTCCTCGCCATGGTTCTTGGCGATCGGGCCGCCCCATTCGCCGCCCTTGCGCGTGGCATAGCCGAGGCCCGCGAACCCTTCCGACTGCGCCCAGGCGTTCATGTCGTCGAAGAACTTGCGGCTCTTGTCGGCGGTGCCCGGCGCGGGGATGGCGCGCACGACGTCGCCCGCCTCCACGATCGAGGCGAAGCGGCCGAAGCCGGAACCGGCGAACTGCGCGCTGACGTCGCTGATGAGGATCGGGTTGCGCAGGTCGGGCTTGTCGTTGCCGTATTTCAGCATCGATTCGCGGTACGGGATGCGCTTGAACGGCAGCGGGCTGACGGTGCGGCCCTTCCCCTGCCAGTCGGCGAATTCCTCGAACACGCCGTGCAGCACCGGCTCGATCGCGGCGAAGACGTCGTCCTGCGTGACGAAGCTCATCTCGAAATCGAGCTGGTAGAATTCGCCGGGCGAGCGGTCGGCGCGCGCATCCTCGTCGCGGAAACAGGGTGCGATCTGAAAATAGCGGTCGAAGCCGGCGACCATCAGCAGCTGCTTGAACATCTGCGGCGCCTGCGGCAGCGCGTAGAACTTCCCCGGATGGACGCGGCTGGGCACCAGATAGTCGCGCGCGCCCTCCGGCGAGGACGCGGTCAGGATCGGGGTCTGAAATTCGGTGAAGCCCTGGTCGATCATCCGGCGGCGCAGCGAGGCGATGACCGCCGAGCGCAGCATGATGTTGGCGTGCAGCTTTTCCCGGCGCAGGTCGAGGAAGCGGTTCCTGAGGCGGATCTCCTCGGGATATTCGGCATCGCCGAACACCGGCATCGGCAGTTCCGCCGCGGCGCTCTGCACCGTCGCGGCGCGGGCATAGACCTCGATCGCGCCGGTCGGCAGGTTGGGGTTCACGGTCGCTTCCGAGCGCAGCTTCACCGTGCCGTCGATCGTCACGACCGATTCGACGCGCAAGCCATCGAGCAGCGCCAGCGCGGGCGAATCGCTGTCCGCGACGATCTGGGTAATCCCGTAATGGTCGCGCAGGTCGACGAACAGCACGCCGCCGTGATCGCGCTTGCGATGGACCCAGCCCGACAGGCGGACGCTGGCGCCCGCATCGGAGGCGGTGAGCGCGGCGCAATGATGGGTGCGATAGGCGTGCATGGGTTTTCTCTGAGTGTACGTCACCCCAGCGAAAGCTGGGGTCTCCGGCGGCAAGCGCCCGCTCGCGGCATGAGACCCCAGCCTGCGCTGGGGTGACGGAATTGGGATACAGCGCGCCCCTCCCCCGTCCGAACCCTCTTTGTCAACCCGCGCGCACGGGTATATGGGCGTCGTCCTTATGCATGTTCATCCCCTCATCACCGACAGCGCGACGCTCGCCAACCTTTGCGCCCGCCTTTCCGACGCCCCGTTCGTGACGGTCGACACCGAGTTCATGCGCGAGAGCACCTATTATCCCGAGCTGTGCCTGATCCAGATCGCGGATACCGAGGAGGCGGCGGCGATCGACCCGATGGCGCCAGGGCTGGACCTGTCGCCGCTGCTGGCGCTGCTGACCGGCAATGAGGACGTGCTGAAGGTGTTCCACGCCGGCGGGCAGGACATCGAGATCATCTACAACCTGACCGGCAAGACCCCGCACCCGCTGTTCGATACGCAGGTGGCGGCGATGGCGCTGGGTCAGGGCGAGCAGATCGGCTATTCCAACCTGGTCGACAGCTGGCTGGGCATCCAGGTCGACAAGGGCGCGCGCTTCACCGACTGGGCGCGCCGCCCGCTGGACGCGCGGCAGATCGAGTATGCCATCGGCGACGTCACGCATCTGTCGGCGATCTTCCCCAAGATGCTGGAGCGGCTGAAGAAGACCGGGCGCGGCGCGTGGCTGGACCAGGAGATGGAGCGGCTGGCCGATCCGGCCAATTACGCCAACGACCCCGACCTGGCGTGGAAGCGCGTGCGCGTCGCCAGCCGCAAGCCCGACGTGCTGGGCCGGCTGAAGGCGATCGCGCGCTGGCGCGAACTGGAGGCGCAGGCCAAGGATCTGCCGCGCGGCCGCATCGTCAAGGACGAGACGATCGCCGACCTGGCCGGCCATCCGCCGCGCAAGCAGGCCGATCTGGCGAAGGTGCGCGGGCTGTCGCAGACCTGGGCGTCGAACGATATCGGTGCGCGGCTGATCGCGGCGATCGAGGGCGCGCGCCCGCTGTCCGACGACGAACTGCCGCCGCGCGACGACCGCAAGCCGGGCCTCGGGCGCGAGGGGGCGCTGGTCGCCGACCTGCTGAAGCTGCTGCTGAAGATCCGCGCGCGCGACATCGACGTCGCGCCGCGGCTGCTGGCGCGTGGCGAGGAGCTGGAGGCGCTGGCCGCCGGGCAGCGCAAGGGCCTGCAGATCCTGGAGGGCTGGCGCTACGACCAGTTCGGGCATGACGCGCTGGAACTGGTCGAGGGCCGGCTGGGCTTCGCGGTGCAGGGCGGCAAGCTGAAGATGACGCGGACCGAGGGGGTGGCGGCATGATGCGCGCGGTTATCGCGGTGGCGGCGCTGCCGGCGCTGGCCGCCTGTGCGCAGCAGCAGGGCGGCGGCCCCGCCTCGACCTCACCCGCGCCCGGCAGCGCGGTGGCCGAGGTGCCGGGTGCGAAATGCGACGCCAACCCGGCACAGGCGCTGATCGGGCAGCGGGCGGACGCGGTGGCCGATAAGGCGAAGCGCCTGTCCGGTGCGCGATCGGTGCGGCGCTATGTTACCGGCGCGATCCTGACGATGGATTTTCGAGCCGACCGGCTGAACGTCGAAACCGATGCCGGTGGGGTGATCGTCAAGCTGACCTGCGGGTAAGCGGGGCGGGAATACGCCCCGGCACCATGCCGGGGCGGTTCCTGTATTCGCCGCGCCGCTATGGCCGCTATGCCAGGCTGGGTTCGTGCCCCATCAGCGCCGACAGCGCACGGTGGCGTTTCTGGACGGCCTCTCCGTACAGCGCGGCATCGTCATCGGCGAGGCGCAGTCGCAGCCGTGATCCGTCGAGCGCCAGCGACGAGCGTTCCAGCGGGCCGGCGATACCGCCGCTGAGCCGCTGGCCGAGCCGCATCGCCAGCCCCCAGCGCATCGCACGGCGCAGGTCGGCCTCCCCCGCCAGTCCGGGAAGCGGCGCCGGGCTGGTGAGGTCGCCGCCCAGGCTGGTCCACAGCGCCTGCCCCAGCATCCCGCGTCCGCGCCCGTCGATCCCCACCCAATTGCCGTGGATCGCGATTTCCAGCCCGCGTTCGGCGCGGAATTCGGGGTTGGCGCGCCAGCCCACGTCGGCCAGCTGGCACGCGGCGATGCGGATGCGCGCGTCGGCGGCGCTGTCGTCACCGAACAGCGGGGCGATCCACTGCGCGAGCAGGTCGCCGTGTTCGGGAAAGCGCCCGCTGCGGCGGCCTTCGTCCCGCGCGGCGACGATCAGCGGATCCTGCGCCCGCACGTCGTCGGGCAGCGCGGCGTAGAGCAACCCCTCGCGCAGGCCGTAGGCGGACACCACCGTCCCGCTGCTGCGCAACTGGTCGAGCAAGGCCGACAGCAGTCCGGCGGCATCGAGCAGGGTCGGGATGCGGCCCGACGACAGGCCCGGGATCGCCTTCAGCCGCGCCTTGCCGACATGCGCCAGCGTGCGCCGCAGCCGTGCGATGGTGGCGGGGGGCATAGCATATTGGTGGATGACGGGCAGCGGGTAGCGGGTCGCCTCCATGTCGAGCCGCGCGAGCGCGCGCCACGACCCGCCGACCAGATAGAGCGGCAGGCCCTTCCCTGCGCCGATCCAGCCATGCTGCGCCAGCAGTTTCTGGACATGGCCGGCGAGCTTGCCCTTTTCGCGCAGCGGCCCGATCCGCAGGACGCCGAGCGGGAAGGACGTGCGCTGCAACAGCTCGCCGTTTTTCACCCGCACCAGTTCCAGGCTGCCGCCGCCCAGGTCGCCGACGATCCCGTCGGCGTCGGGAATGCCCGACAGCACGCCCATACCCGCGGCGCGGGCCTCCTCCTCGCCCGGCAGGATCTCGACGGTGAGGCCGGCGGCTTCGGCGATCGCGATCAGTGCCGCGCCGTTGCTGGCGTCGCGCACCGCCGCGGTGGCGACGGTGCGGATGCTGCCGACCGCCATTTCGCGGGCGAGCGCGGCGAAGCGGTGCAGCGCGGTGGCGGCCATCGCCATCGCCTGTTCGTCGATCTTACCCGATGCCGCCAGGCTGCGGCCAAGGCCAGCCAGCACCTTTTCGTTGAACAGCGTCGCGGGCAGCCGCGGCGGCCCTTGATAGACGACGAGGCGGATCGAATTCGATCCGATATCGATGATCGCGGTACGCGGCTCCTCGTCCGCGCCGGTGATGGCGGACATGATGCGGCGCGGCGACAGCGGCAGCGACATTCCCGGCAGCCTACGACCGGCGGCGCAGCGAAAGCGTCGGCACCTCGACCCCCGCCTCCAGCGCGGCGCCGCGGCCGGACAGCGACGGGTTGACCATGAAATAGCGGTGCAGGTTGAACCCCTTGGCATCGGCGGGCGGCTGGATCCGCACATAGCTGCCGTCGGATTGCAGATCCCAGCTCTGTTCGTTGTCGATGAGATTGGCGACCATCACCTGATCGAGGATCTGGTCGTGCACCGTCTCATTCTCGATCGGCAGCATATATTCGACGCGGCGGTCGAAGTTGCGCGGCATCCAGTCGGCCGAGGAGATGTAGACCAGCGCACCGTCGTTGGGCAGCGCCGCGCCGTTGCCGAACACCGCGATGCGGCTGTGCTCCAGGAAGCGGCCGACGACCGAGGTGACGCGGATATTGTCCGACATGCCCGGCACGCGCGGTTTCAGGCAGCAGATGCCGCGCACGATCAGCTCGATCTCCACCCCCGCGCCACTCGCCTCGTACAGTTTCTCGATGATCGTGGGATCGACCAGCGAGTTCATCTTGGCCCAGATGGCGGCGGGGCGACCGGCGCGGGCATTGGCGATCTCGGCGTCGATACAGGCCATCAGCTTCTTGCGCAGCGAGCGCGGGCTGAGGACGACCGTCTCCATGTCCTCCGGCTCGACATAGCCGGTGATGTAGTTGAACATCCGCGCCGCATCGCGCCCGATCGCGGGATCGGCGGTGAAGAAGCTGAGGTCGGTGTAGATGCGCGCGGTGACCGGGTGGTAGTTGCCGGTGCCGAAGTGGCAGTAGCTGCGGAACACCCCGCCCTCGCGCCGGACGACCATCGCGACCTTCGCATGGGTTTTCCAGTCGATGAAGCCGTACACCACCTGTACACCGGCACGCTCCAGCGCGCTGGCCCATTGCAGGTTCTGTTCCTCGTCGAAACGCGCCTTCAGTTCCACGACGGCGGTCACCGCCTTGCCGTTTTCCGCCGCGGCGATCAGCGCGTTGATGACCGCCGACTGCTTGCCCGCGCGATACAGGGTCTGCTTGATCGCGACGACGTCGGGATCGTTCGCAGCCTGTTTCAGGAAGGCCAGCACGACGTCGAACGTCTCATACGGATGGTGGACGACGATGTCCTTGGCGCGGATCGCGGCGAAACAGTCGCCGCCGAATTCGCGGATACGCTCCGGGAAACGCGGGGTGAAGGGCACGAACTTCAGGTCCGGGCGATCCTCATCCGCGAGCAGCGCCAGATCGCCGATGCCGAGCAGCGAGCCGGTTTCGGTGACGATCGCGTCGGAACCGCCCAGTTCGTCGCGCAGCACCGCGGCCAGCGGCTCGGGCATCCCGGTTTCCAGCTCCATCCGGATCACCCGCCCGCGCCGGCGCCGCTTGATGGCGTTGGCGAAATAACGGACCAGGTCCTCCGCTTCCTCCTCGATTTCGATATCGCTGTCGCGCAGGACGCGGAACTCGGCGGCGCCCAGCACGTCGTACCCGGGGAACAGCGTGCCGGAGAACCGCTTGAGCACCGATTCCACCGCAATGTAGCACGCCCCCTCCCCCGGCAGCCGGACGAAGCGCGGCATCGCGGCGGGGAGCATCACCAGTTCGCGGATCGGTTCCTTGTCCGAGCGGCGGACCAGATCGAACATCACCGCCATCCCCTTGTTCGGGAGGAACGGGAACGGATGCGCCGGGTCGAGCGCCTGGGGCGTGATGACGGGAAACAGCTGTTCGCGGAAATGCGTTTCGAGCCATGCCAGCTGCTCGGCATCCAGCGCGCTGTCGAGCGAGCGGTGGCCGGGGACGCGGATCCCGGCCTCCGCCATCTCGGCGCGGATGTCGCGCCACACCGATTGCTGGCTGGCCATCAGCGCATCCGCTTCGGCGACGATCGCGGACAGCTGCTGCGCCGGGGTGAGGCCGTCGGCGGAACGTGCGTCGACGTCCTGGATCTGCTGCCCCTTCAACCCTGCGACGCGCACCATGAAGAATTCGTCGAGGTTCCCGCCGGAGATCGCCAGGAAGCGCAGCCGTTCCAGCAGCGGGTGCGCGCGGTTGCACGCTTCGTCCAGGACGCGGCGGTTGAACGCCAGCCACGACAGTTCGCGGTTGAAATAGCGACCGCCGTCGCGATCGCGGAACGGATCGTCCAGCGCGTCGTCGGCATCGAGGCGCGCCATCTTGGGCGTTCGGGTCATGTCGTCTCGTCGCTCCGGTCGGTGAAGGCGGGCACCGCGTGCAGGGTTTCACGCGCCAGCGGGATGGACAAGCGCCGGCGGCCCGCCAGCGCCGCGCTGTCCAGCCTATCCATCGCGTCGATGACAGAAGCGTGACGACGCTCCACCCGGGCGACCAGCCAGGCGATCAGATCGGCCCGCGCGTCCAGCCGCCGCTGCGCGAAGCCGTGTTCGAACAGGGCGGTCATCAGCGCGTCGTCGGGCGGCGCGATCGTGGCGGTGGGGCTGGCATGAAGCCGCGAGCGCAGGTCGGGCAGCGCCACCTGCCATGCCGGCGGCGCGTCGTCGGCGATCAGCAGCAGCGGCCGGCCCGCCTCCTGCGCGCGGTTCCAGGCGTGGAACAACGCCTCCTCCGGCTCGCGATGGGCATCGTCGATCACCTGCGCGCCCGCGCGCGCGGCGAAGATCCGGCCCAGCAGCGAGCGTCCCGACCGCGGCGGCCCGGCGAGCACCGCGGTGCGCACCGGCCAGGTCGCCCAGCGTTCGAGCATCGCGACGGCGACCGCATTGGAAGGGCTGACGAGAAACTCGGCATCGCGCGCGTCGGGTTGCCATGCCAGCGGCAGCGCGATCTGGCTCATCCGGTGGGCGATCCCAGCGCGCGCACGTCGGGGGGCAGCAATTGCGGTGCGCGGCGGATGCGGATCGTGGTGCCGTTGCCGAACACCTGCCAGCCGCGCGCCTCCAGCGCGGCGCGGAAGGCATCGGGCGTGCCGGCATAGCCGACCGTCATCAGCGACACGCCGCCCAGCGCCAGGCTGGTGGTGGAGGCGCTGGCGACGCCCGGCACGCCGCGCATCGCCGCCTCCCCGCCGGTCACCGCGCCGGCATCGGGGGTATCGAACTGGACGGTGATATTGGTGGACGGCGTCGCCGGGGCGAGCGTGTCGAGCAGGTCGTCGACCGTCTGCCCGGGCGTCGGCGTCGCCACCGGCATGATCGGATTGAGGCCGCTGTCGGCGCGCAGATAGCCGCCGCGCAGCCCCTCCTGATAGGCCGCGTCCATCCGCCGCACGCCTTCGTCGAGCAGCGCGGGCAGCCCCGCGGCCTTGCCGACGCGCAGCGTGAAGGTGCGCAGCAGGCGGTTGTCGGGGCCGTAGCGCGCCTCGAACACGCCCACCACCGGGCCGCCGGGCCATTGGCGGTACAGGCGGACCGTGGGGATCAGCACGTCGCTGCCGCCATATTGGTCGATCACCGCGCGCCACCACGCGCGGTCGGGCCGCTGCGTTTGCCCGACGTCGAGCAGCAACGGGTCCGGGCCGGTGCCGGCCGGGCGGATATAGTCGATGGTGCTGCCGCCGGTGCGGAACCGTGCCCATGCCTCCTGCCAGACGGTGCGCTGTTCGAACGTGGTGCCCACGCCGGTCGACCATTGCACCGGGACGACGACGAACGGTGGCGAGCGGCTGACGAAGGCGGAAACGCCCAGCAGCGCCGAGGTGCGCGCGCGATCGAACAGCACGCCGAGTCGCGCGATGTAGCGATTCGGCCCGATCTGTTCGCGATCGACGACGATCGCCGAGACGATCGAATCGAGCGTGCCGTCGGTCGCGCCGCCGCCGCCCGCGCCCAGCCGCTGCGACAGCTGGACGAACGCCTTGCGTTGCGCCTCGCGCCAGCCGGCGAGCCGCGCGGCCTCCGCATTGGGGCCGCTGGTATCGACGGTGATGCCGGCGACTTCGAAATCGTTGGAGCTGTCGACCGCCGCGACGCCGCGATCGGCACCGTCGATCTGCGCCACGACGGCAACGGCGCCCAGCGCGGCGACCGCAACGGCCGAGGCCAGGGCGACAGGAAGACGGACACGCATGTTGCGCGTCTTTTGGCGAAGCAGGCGTGGAAATCCAAGCGCGATATGTCTAGGCGCATCCGCCATGAGCACCGAAGGACGCAACGAGCCCTACACCTATGAGAGCGCGGGCGTGTCGATCGCCACCAGCAACGCGCTGGTCCGCGCGATCGCGCCGTTGGCGCGCGCGACGCGGCGGCCGGGCGCCGACGCCGATCTGGGCGGGTTCGGCGGCTTCTTCGATCTGAAGGCGGCGGGGTTCACCGATCCGCTGCTGGTCGCGGCCAACGACGGCGTGGGCACCAAGCTGAAACTCGCGATCGAATGGGATCGCCATGCCGGGGTGGGCATCGACCTGGTCGCGATGTGCGCCAACGACCTGATCGTTCAGGGCGCCGAGCCGCTGTTCTTCCTGGATTATTACGCGACGGGGAAACTCGACAATGCCGTTGCGGAGAGCGTCGTCGCATCGATCGCCGAAGGGTGCCGGATCGCGGGTTGCGCGCTGATCGGCGGGGAAACCGCGGAGATGCCGGGCATGTATGCCGCCGGTGACTACGATCTGGCCGGCTTCTGCGTCGGCGCGGTGGAGCGCAGCGACGTGCTGACCGGCGCGGCGATCGGCGCGGGCGACGTGATCCTGGGGCTGGCGTCGTCGGGGGTGCATTCCAACGGCTTCTCGCTGGTCCGGCGGCTGGCCGCGGACAAGGGATGGAAGCTCGATCGCCCCGCGCTGTTCGATCAGGACAGGCTGCTGATCGATCACCTGATGGCGCCGACGCGTATCTACGTCAAAAGCCTGCTGCCGCTGCTGAAGGCGCATCGGATCAAGGGGCTGGCGCATATCACCGGCGGCGGCCTGCTGGAGAACATCCCGCGCGTGCTGCCGCGCGAGGCGCATGCGGTGGTCGATGCCGATGCGTGGGAACAGCCGCGGCTGATGGCGTTCCTGCAGGCGCAGGGCGGGATCGAGCCGGAGGAGATGGCGCGCACGTTCAACTGCGGCATCGGAATGGTCGCGATCGTCGCCGCCGATGCCGCGGATGCGGTGGCGGAGGAACTGATCGCCGCCGGCGAGACCGTCTTCACGATCGGCCGGATCGAGGCGGGCGCGCGCGGCTGCACCGTGACCGGCAGCACCGAGACATGGAGCGCGCGGGCCGACTGGACCGCGACGCACGGCGCATGACCGGCGCCCCGGCCCTGGCGAAGGTCGCGGTGCTGATCTCCGGCCGGGGATCGAACATGCAGGCGCTCGCCGCCCATGCCGGCGATGCCTATGAGATCGTCGTCGTCGCTTCGGACAAACCGGAGGCGGCGGGGCTCGCCTGGGCGTTGCAGGCGGGGCTGCCGACCTTCGCGCTGTCGCCAAGGGGAATCGGCAAACAGGCCTATGAAGCGGCGCTGGACGCGGCGTTGCGTGAGGCCGGGGCGGAATGGATCGCGCTGGCCGGTTACATGCGGCTGCTGTCGGACGATTTCGTCGCGCGCTGGCGCGGGCGGATCGTCAACATCCACCCCTCGCTATTGCCGAAGTACAAGGGGCTGGACACGCATGCGCGCGCGATCGCGGCCGGCGATGCCGAGGCGGGCTGTTCGGTCCATCTGGTGACCGAGGAGCTGGACGGGGGCGAGGTGCTGCGCCAGGCGCGCGTGCCGATCCTGCCCGGCGACACGCCCGACACGCTGGCAGAGCGCGTGCTGGCGGCGGAACACCGGTTGTATCCCGCCGTTCTGGCGGACATGGTACGCCGATGACCGACGCCCTCGACCGGATCCGCGCCGCCGCGCTGCTGCTCCCGGAGGTCGAGGAGCGGGTGAGCCACGGGCAGCCGACGTTCTTCGTTGCGGGCAAGCAGTTCGCGCAGTTTCGCGACAATCACCACGGCGACGGACGGACGGTGGTGTGCGTGCGCACCAGCGGCGCGGACGAACAGGCGATGCTGATCGACGCGGCGCCGGAAACCTATTCGCGCCCGGCTTATCTGGGGCCCGCGGGCTGGGTCTCGGTGAACGTGGCCACGGCGGACGTCGACTGGACGCTGGTAGAGGACCGGATCGCGCGCAGTTGGGAACTGGCCGCGCCGGGGCGACTGCTGGAGGCCGGCGGGCGGTGAGCGACGGCGCCGAGCCCTCACCCGACACGCCGCCGGAAACGCGCGAGGAACGGCGGGAAGCCGCCGCGACGCGGCGGCGCTGGGTGACGCTGGCGGAAGTGGTGGCGGTCGCCGGGCTGCTGATCGGCGCCCTGACATTGTGGCTGAGCTGGAGCGACAAGCGCGCGGAGCAGGCAGAGAAGATCGCCGAACAACGCGCGGCCGCGCGCGAGCGTGGCCGCGTCGACCTGTCGGCGAGCGTCGAGGACGGCGGCCGGGTGCTGGCGCTGAAGGACGAGCGGCACGAATTGAGCGAGGCGCGCATCGTCTTCCCGCGGACGCTGGGCATCCCGGCGCAGCGACCGGCGGGCGATCCGCAGATCGACGCGGACTGGTTCGCCGGCGCGCTGCTGGCGGCGACCGACAAGGGTGACGACCGCCGGTCGGGGCGGCTGCCGGTGCTGGTGACCGTCCGCTACTTCGACGGGGACACCCCGCGCGTCGCCACCGACACCTATGATGTGGTGTGGCGGACGGAAGGACGGCTCCTGCGCGGCCGGGTGCTCAAGCTGGACGGTCTGCGACTTCGCCAGCGCGGCGGCGACCAGGCGACGCTGGATGCGGCCTGGGCGCGGCTTGCACCGTAGGGCTTACAGGTCGCGGGCGTAGATGCGATCGTCGCACCACGTCACGCCGACCTTGAAACGGCGTTCGGCGGCGACGGCGAAGCCCTGTCGTTCGTAGAAGGCGCGGGCGCGGGCATTGCCGGCGAACACCCCCAGCCACATCCGGCGCGCACCCAGCGCGCGTCCATCGGCGATCGCCTGCGCCATCAGCGCAGCGCCCAGCCCGGTGCCGCGCGCGGCCGACAGCGTGTAGATGCGACGCAGCTCGATATCGCCGGGGCCGGTTTCGCCCACTTCGTCCGGCGGGGTGAGCAGCGAATAGCCGACCGGGGCGGCGCCGACGGCATGTTCGGCGAGCGTCAGCACCGCGGCGGGATCGGTACTCCACGCCGCGAACTGTTCGGGCCGGCTCTTGCCGTCGAGATGCGCCAGGATGTCCGCGCCCGACAGCACGCCGGCGAAGGTATCCAGAAAGCTGGCGCGTGCGACCAGCGCGACGGCGGCGGCATCGTCCACCGACGCACGCCGCAGCCGCCAGGCGGTCATCAGCCGACGATCTCTTCGGGCTTGAAGAAGTACGCGATCTCGATCGCGGCATTCTCGTCCGAATCCGAACCGTGGACGGTGTTCGCCTCGATCGATTCGGCCAGTTCCTTGCGGATCGTGCCCGGCGCGGCGTTTTCCGGATTGGTGGCACCCATGATGTCGCGGTTGCGCTGCATCGCGTTCTCGCCTTCCAGCACCTGCACGACGACCGGGCCGGAGGTCATGAACGCGACCAGATCGTTGAAGAACGGGCGCTCCTTGTGGACCGCGTAGAAGCCCTCGGCCTGCTCCTTCGTCATCTGGATCCGCTTGGAGGCGACGACGCGCAGGCCGGCTTCCTCCAGCATCTTGGTGACCGCGCCGGTCAGGTTGCGGCGCGTGGCGTCGGGCTTGATGATCGAAAAGGTACGGTTCGCGGCCATGACGGTCACGGGCTCCTGAAAATGAGGATTGCGGAAAAGTGGCGCCGCCCTAGGCCCGACGTCGCGGCGATGCAAGCCGTGGGTGGCGTCAGGCGGCCTGTTCCCAGCGGCCGGCGTCATTCTGTTTCCAGTAGCGCCGCTCCACCCCGTCGCGCGCCGCCAGCGATTTCCATGCGATCCGCGCCGCGGCGATATGATCGTCATCGAAGAAGTGGAACGCGCGGTCGAAATCGAGCGCGGCGTCGCGCCATTCGCCGTCGACCAGCGCGACATGGCGCGCGCCGTTGGCGGGCGTGATGTCGCCCGCGATCAGCACCGGCTGGCGCGCGTCGTCGGCGGTGCCCGCGACCGCATGGGGCAGGAAGCTGTCGGGCGTGTGGCTCCACAACAGCCGGTCGAGCGCGGCCTGCCGATCGGGCGCGGCGGCGACGATCAGCAGGCGCGCGCCGCTCGCCACCACCTTCTCGGCGATCTGCGGCAGCGCGCGTTCCAGCGGCGTGTGCACCAGATGATAGAAATCGACCTGCACCACGCGCCGCCCGCCCGCCTTATGCCTCGCGGTCGGCGATGAAGCGGTCGAGGACGCGCACGCCGAAGCCGGTCGCACCCTTCGCCCAGGTCGGGCCGTCCTTGTCCGCCCACACCATGCCGGCGATGTCGAGATGCGCCCAGGTCACGCCCTTGTCGATATAGCGTTGCAGGAACTGCGCGGCGGTGATCGATCCCGCGCCGCGCGGGCCGACGTTCTTCATGTCGGCGATCGGCGAATCGATCAGCTTGTCGTAGGCCTCCGACAGCGGGAAGCGCCACAGCTGGTCGCCCGAGCTGCGCCCCGCCGCCAGCAGCGCGTCGGCCAGCGGATCGTCATTGGCGAACAGCCCGCCATATTCGTTGCCCAGGCTGACGATCATCGCGCCGGTCAGCGTGGCGAGATCGACGATCGTCGCCGGCTTGTGGACGCTCTGCACCCAGGTCAGGCAGTCGCACAGCACCAGCCGCCCCTCGGCATCGGTGTTGATGACCTCGACCGTCTGGCCCGACATGCTGGTGACGACGTCGCCGGGGCGCTGCGCATTGCCGTCGGGCATGTTTTCGACCAGCCCCATCACGCCGACGACATTGGCCTTCGCGCCGCGCCGTGCGAGCGACAGCATCGCCCCCGCGACCGCGCCGGCGCCGCCCATGTCCCACTTCATGTCCTCCATGCCGGCCGCCGGCTTGATCGAGATGCCGCCGGTGTCGAACGTCACGCCCTTGCCGACCAGCGCGGTGACCGGCGCCCCCTCGCCCGCGCCGTTCCACTTGAGCGCCAGGATGCGCGGCGCACGCGCCGACCCCTGCGCCACGCCCAGCAGCGCGCCCATGCCCAGCTCACGCATCTGCGCCTCGTCCAGCACCGTTGCCTCCAGCCCGAGGCCGTCGATCGCCGCCAGCACGCGCTCCACGAACGTTTCCGGGTAGAGCACGTTAGGCGGCAGCGCGGCGAGCGTGCGGGCAAGGTCGAGCCCGGCGGTCACCGCCTCGCGCGCCGGCCAGGCGGCATCGTCGCCGACCACCGTCAGCGCGGCCAGCGTCGGCTTCTGCTTTTCGGGGAGCCTGGTGCGATATTCGTCGAACCGCCACGCGCGCTGCGCGGCGCCGGCCGCGAACCGCGCGGTCGCGGCGGCATCGACCCCCGACAGATCGGCGACCGCCGACGTAGCGCCGGAGGTGAGCAGCCGCGCGGTCAGCGCGCCGCCGGCGCGTTCGTAGGCCGCGTCGTCACCGGTGCCGACGCCCAGCAGCACGATGCGCTGCGCAATGCCGTCAGCGGCGACGAACAGTTCGGCGCTGCTGCCGGCCTCCCCCTCGAACCGCGCACCGCGCGCCGCCGCCTCGATCAGCGCATCGGCGCCGGCGACCAGCCCGGTCAGCGCGTCGCCCTTCCGTACGGGCAATGCCAGGACGGCGGCATCGGCGGGGCGGCTGGGGGCGAACGCGATCTTCATCTACACATACCTTTCGTTCCGTCCCGGCTCCCTAGCCGCTGGCGGGGCGCGGCGCAAAGCGTTGCAGCACGCGCCGCGCGATGCGATAGGGCGGCGACGATGCGCCCTTGCCATTCCGGCGGCGCACCATGCGGTCGACGGGAGCAACGTGAGGCGTCTGGATCTTCTCGCCGGTGGTGCGATCTGGTTGTCGATGGCGGGACCGGCCGCCGCCCAGACGTTGCAGGATCGCCCCGTCGCGCCCCCCGCGCCGGCCATCGAAAGCACCGCCGCGCCCGTGGCGGCGGATCAGGTGCAGTTCAGCGCCGGCACGCTGGAATATGACTATAACGCCGATATCGTGACCGCCGCGGGCGCGGTGCGGATGACGCGCGAGGGCGACCGGCTGCGCGCCGACAAGGTGGAGTGGAACCGCAAGATCGGGCGCGTCGTGGCGACCGGCAACGTCGCGGTGACGAACCCGCAGGGTGACGTCGCCTATGGCGATTCGATCGAGCTGACCGATTCGCTGAAGGACGGCGTGGTCGACAACATCCTGGTCGTGCTGGAACGCGGCGGGCGGATCGCGGCGGTCCGCGGCACGCGCCAGCAGGACGGCACGGTGCTGCTGGATCGCGCGGCCTTCTCGCAATGCCCGGTGACCGACAGCGACGGCTGCCCCAAGGAACCGTCGTGGAAGATCACCGCGGTCAAGGTGACGTACCGCCCCGACCGCGAGCGCGTCTATTTCGACCAGGCGCGCTTCCACCTTCTGGGCCTCACCAGCCCGGCGCTGCCGCGGTTCAGCGTGCCGGTGGGCGAGGCGAACGATACCGGGCTGCTGACGCCGGGGATCGGGATCACGCGGCTGAACGGTGTCGAACTGGTGCTGCCGATCAATATCGCGCTGGGGCAGGATCGCTCGCTGATCGTCGCGCCGCACCTGTTCTCCTCCGAACTGCCGATGCTGGAGATGCGCTATGCGCAGGTGACGCAGCTCGGCGCCTTCTCGCTGACCGGCTACGCCACCAGCAGCCGGCGCAGCGGCGACCTGTCGGGCGGGTTCACCACCGAGACGGAACGGGCGCTGCGGGGCTATCTGGACGGCAAGGCGCGGTTCCAGCTCGACCCGAACTGGTCGCTGTCGGGATCGCTGCGGATGGTCACCGACCGCACGTTCCTGCGCCGCTACGACATCTCGCGCGAGGATCGGCTGCGCACGCATGTCGCGCTGGAGCGGATCGACGCCGACAGCTATTTGTCGATCGCCGGCTGGGCGGTGCAGACGCTGCGCGTCGGCGAACGGCAGGGCATGCAGCCAGTCGCTTTGCCGGAAATCGACTATCGCCGGCGCTTCACCGACGCGCTGCTGGGCGGTACGATCCAGGTGCAGGCCAATACGCTGGCGATCGGGCGACGCGCCGGGCAGGACACGCAGCGCGCGTTCGTCAGCGCGCGCTGGGACTGGCGCGGGATCACCACGTTGGGGCAGGAAGTGTTGCTGACCGCCTTCGGCCGCGGCGACGCCTATAACACCAGCGGCAGTGCGGCGACGACGATCGCCAGCTATCGCGGGCTGGACGGGTTCCAGACGCGCGCGATCGGCGCATTGGCCGCCGAGGTGCGCTGGCCGTTCGTCGGGCAGTTGCTGGGCGGCTTCCAGCGGTTTGCGCCGCGCCTGCAGATCGTCGCGACCCCGCCGACCCGCAACCTGGCCGTCCCCAACGAGGATGCGCGCGCGGTGGATCTGGAGGATTCGAACCTGTTCGCGCTGAACCGCTTCCCCGGATACGACCGGTGGGAGGATTCGAGCCGCGTCACCTATGGCGCCGACTGGTCGCTGGACCTGACCGGGGTCGCGGTTTCCGCGACGGTGGGGCAGAGCTATCGCCTCAACGACCGGCCGACGATCCTGCCCAGCGGGACGGGCCTGTCCGATCGCTTCTCCGACATCGTCGGGCGCACCAACGTGCGGATCGGCGAGTTCGTGACGTTCACCCATCGCTATCGCCTGGACAAGGACAATCTGGCGGTACGCCGGAACGAGATCGACGCGACGGTCGGTTCGCGCCGCACCTATGCGACGGTCGGTTATCTGCGGCTCAACCGCAACATCCAGGGGCTGGAGGATCTGCAGGACCGCGAGGAGGTGCGCGCGGGCGGGCGGCTGGCGTTCGCGCGTTACTGGTCGGTGTGGGGATCGGCGATGATCGACCTGACCGACCGTGCGGAAGACCCGCTGTCGCAGTCGGACGGCTTCACCCCGATCCGCCACCGCGTGGGTGTCGCCTATGAAGACGATTGTATCGATCTGGGGCTGACGTGGCGGCGCGACTATCAGTCGACCGGCGACGCGCGCGCCGGCAACAGCTATCTGTTGACGCTTTCCTTGAAGAACCTCGGCCGCTAAGCCACGGTTCAGCTGACATCGGGCAACTCCGCCACACGGGACAGTCGCGCGCGCGCCAGTCCGCGACACCAACGGGATTTCGAGAAACGGTGATGACGACGAAGAAGGGCGCGGCGCTGCTGATCCGCCGGATGCTGGGGACCGTGCTGGCGCTGGGCGCGGCCGCGGCTGCCATCGCGCAGACGGTCGAGGATCAGGCGCTGCCCGACAACACCGGGCTGAACATCCCGTCGAACCTGCAGATTTTCGGCAAGACGGATTCGAACATCCGCAAGGCGACCGCGATCGTCAACGAGACCGTCATCACGGGCACCGACGTCGACCAGCGCGTCGCGCTGGTGGCGACGGCGAACAACGCCAAGCTGTCGGATCAGGATCGCGAGCGGCTGCGCGTGCAGGTGCTGCGCCAGCTGATCGACGAGACGTTGCAGATCCAGCAGGCCAAGACCGCCGACATCACAATTACCAAGGCCGAGCTGGATCAGGCGTACGCCGGCGTCGCCAAGAACTTCAACCGCACGCCCGCGCAGTTCACGCAGTGGCTGACGCAGAACGGGTCGTCCGAACGCTCGATCCGGCGCCAGATCGAAGGCGAGCTGGCGTGGAACCGCTATCTGCGCCGCCGCGTCGAGCCGTTCGTCAACGTGGGCGACGAAGAGGTGAAGGCGATCCTCGACCGGCTGGAAGCGGCCAAGGGGACCGAGGAATATCACCTCAACGAGATCTACCTCGCCGCGACCCCGGACCGCGAGCAGGAAGTGTTCAACAACGCGCGCCAGATCATCGCCGAGATCGGCAAGGGGCAGGCGCCGTTCGCCTATTTCGCGCGCAATTTCTCCGCCGCGACGACGCGCAGCGTCGGCGGCGACCTGGGCTGGGTCCGCGCCGCGCAGCTGCCCGACGCGCTGGCGCAGGCGACGCAGACGATGCAGGTCGGCCAGGTCGCCGGCCCGGTGCCGACGCCGGGCGGCTTCTCGATCCTGTATCTGGCGGACAAGCGCCAAGTGCTGATGGCCGACCCGCGCGACGCGCGCCTGAGCCTGAAGCAGCTGACGATCAAATTCCCCACCGGCACCACGCAGGCGCAGGCGACGCAGCGCACCGCCGCCTTCGCCACCGCGATCGAGAAGCTGAAGGGCTGCGGCTCGGTGCCGCAGATCGCCGCGACGCTGAACGCCGAGGTGGTCGACAACGATTCAGTGCGGGTGCGCGATCTGCCGCCGCAGCTGCAGGCGATCATGCTGAAGCTGCAGGTCGGCCAGGCGACGCCGCCGTTCGGCAACCCCGAGGAAGGCGTGCGCACGCTGGTGCTGTGCGGCCGCGACGAAGTGGCCAGCGGCCAGCTGCCGGGCGCGGCGCAGATCCAAAACCAGCTGGAGCAGCAGCGCGTCAACCTGCGCGCGCAGCAGGCGCTGCGCGACCTGCGCCGCGACGCCGTGATCGAGTATCGCTGAGGCGCCGCGGATGCATCAGCCGGACCGCACCGCCCCGATCATGGTATCGATGGGCGATCCCGCGGGGATCGGGCCGGAGATCATCGCCAAGGCGTGGGCGGCGCGGCACGAGCGCGGACTGCCGCCGTTCGTCGCGGTGGGCGATTGCCGCGCAATCCGGCAGGTATGGGACGGGCCGGTGCAAATTGTCACCGACCTGACCGCCGGCACGCGGCTGTTCGACGAGGCGCTGCCGGTAATGACGGTCGAGGACGGCGGCGATATCGTCCCCGGCACGCCCGATCCCGACGGCGCGCGCAGTGCGCTGCACGCGCTGGAGCTGGCCGCGGGGCTGGTCCGTTCGGGCGCGGCGCGCGCGCTGGTGACCGGGCCGGTATCCAAGGCGCAGCTGTACGGCATTGGCTTCACCCATCCGGGGCAGACCGAGTTCGTTGCCGAACGCTGCGGCATCTCGCGCGACAACGCCGTCATGATGCTGGCCGGGCCCGGGCTGCGCGTGGTCCCGATCACGACGCACGTGGCGCTGGCCGAAGTGCCCGCGCTGCTGACGGTCGAGCTGCTGGTGGGCAAGGCGCGGGTCACCGCGCGCGGCCTGTGGCGCAATTTCGGGATCGAGCGGCCCCGGCTGGCCTTTGCCGGCGTCAACCCCCATGCCGGAGAGGGCGGCGCGATCGGGCGCGAGGAGATCGACGTGATGATCCCCGCGATCGAGCAGCTGGTTGCCGAGGGGATCGACGCACGCGGGCCGTTCGCGGCGGACACGATGTTCCACGCCCGCGCGCGTGCCGACTATGACGCGGCGCTGTGCTGCTACCACGACCAAGCGCTGATCCCACTCAAGACGTTGTTCTTCGATGACGGCGTCAACATCACCTTGGGGCTGCCGATCGTGCGCACCTCGCCCGACCATGGCACCGCCTTCGGGATCGCGGGTCAGGACCGCGCGCATCCCGGCGCGATGATCGCCGCGATCCTGATGGCGGACGAGGCCGCGGCCAACCGCGCGCGCTGCACCGCCGCCGCATGACCGGCATGGTCGAGTTGCCGCCGCTGCGCGAGGTGATCGCGCGGCACGGCCTGTCGGCGTCCAAGGCGCTGGGACAGAACTTCCTGTTCGATGCGCAATTGCTGGCGCGGATCGCCCGCATCCCCGGCGACCTCACCGATGCCGAGGTGCTGGAGGTCGGCCCAGGCCCTGGCGGGCTGACGCGGGCGTTGCTGGCGCAGGGGGCGCGGGTGACCGCGATCGAGCGCGACCGGCGCTGCATCCCGGCGCTGGCCGAACTGGAGGCGGCCTACCCGGGCAAGCTGCGGGTCATCGAGGGGGATGCGACCGAGATCGATGCGCGCGCGCTGTTCGACGGCGCGCCGCATATCGTGTCGAACCTGCCATACAATGTCGGTACCGCGCTCTTGATCGGGTGGCTCTCCGCCGATTGGCTGCCGTGGTGGCGATCGCTGACGCTGATGTTCCAGCGCGAGGTGGCGGACCGGATCGTCGCGGGCGCCGGAGACGATGCCTATGGGCGGCTGGCGGTGCTGTCGCAGTGGCGCAGCGCGGCGCGGATCGCGATGCCGGTGCACCGTTCCGCCTTCACCCCGCCGCCCAAGGTGATGTCGGCGGTGGTGCACATCACCCCCACCGAGGCGCCGGCTGGGGTCGACCTCGCCATTCTGGAGCGGCTGACCGCGGCGGCGTTCGGGCAGCGGCGCAAGATGCTGCGGCAGAGCGTGCGCGGCGTGCCGGGCGCGATCGATGCGCTGGAGGCCGAGGGGATCGACCCCACCCGGCGGGCCGAGACGGTAGACGTCGCCGCCTTCGTCGCGGTGGCGCGGCGGTTGAGCGCCGCTTCCTAGGCGTCAGTCCTTCGCCGAGGCCTTGGGCGGCACCTTCGTCACTTCCGCCTGGGCGGTGGTGATCGCGGGCGGCCCCTTGGCGATGGCGGCGGCGAGCGTCGTCGCCTGCGGGCAGGTGCCCTTGCACAGGGTCCGCACGCGCGAGAGATTCTGGCGCGCGCGTTCCACGGCGCCCTTTTCCACCAGCGCCGCGCCCTGCCCCGACAGCGCGTCGACGTCGTTCGGCTCGAGGAGCAGCGCCTCGCGATAGAGGCGGATCGCCTTGCCCGGCAGGCCGCGCGCATCGGCGACCTGCGCCAGCGCGATGAACCCCTGGCGGTTGCGCGGATCGACGGTGACCGCGCTTTCGATCAGGTCGGTGGCGCCATCGAGATTGCCCGCCGCCTGCGCCGCGCGCCCCTGTTGCAGCAACGCCATGCTGCGCGGGTCGATCTGGTCATCGGGGCGCTGGCCGTGCAGCGATGTGGAGATCGACACCAGCGCCAGCGAAAGGGCGACGGCGACGGACGTGAAACGCATGAACGGCTCCAGCTTCGGCACGATCACTGGCGGTTAGCACGGCGCCCGGAGGCGTGCGACAAAAAAGCCATCGGTGCCGTCATGCGCCGGCGTCAGCCGCAGCCCCGAACCCCGCGCGCGGCCGAACGGCAGCGACAGCGGCTCGGCGACCCAGCCGGGAAAGGCGGACAGGAAGGCATCGACCTGCGCCGCGCCCTCCGCATCGAGCAGCGAGCAGACGACATAGACCAGCGCGCCGCCGGGCCGAACGCAGCCCGCGCCGATCCCCATCACGTTGCGCTGTGCCGCGACGAAGCGGTCGAGCCGCGCCGGGGTCAGCCGCCAGCGCGCCTCCGGGTTGCGGCGCCATGTGCCGGTGCCCGAACAGGGGGCATCGACGAACACCACGTCGGCGGCGACATCGGCGAGCGCGCCGCGTTCGTGCCCCGGATCGAGCAGCCGCGTCTCGATGATCGACACGCCCGCGCGTTCGGCGCGGGGCGCGAGCCGCGACAGGCGCGCCCGGTCGATATCGGCGGCGATGATGCGCCCCTCCCCCGCCATCTGCTGCCCCGCCATCTGGGCGGCGAGCGCGAGGCTCTTGCCCCCCGCGCCGGCGCACAGATCGAGGACGGTCATCCCCGGCGCGGCGGCGGCGGCGAGCGTCACCGCCTGGCTGCCGGCGTCCTGCACCTCCGCCACGCCGCCGAGCGCGGCGACGTCCGCGCCGGCCGGCAGGCGGCGGGCGTGCAGCAGGCCGGGGATCGGCGCGGCATCGGGGATTTCGGCATCGGGATCGAGCAGCCGGACGTCGAGCGGCGCGCGGTCGATCAGTGCGGCCTGTTCGGCGGCGTCTAGCCCGGAGGCGGCGAGTTCGTCGACCAGCCAGCGCGGATGCAGCCCGGCCGGAGCCGGCGCCTCCCCCGCGGCGATCGGCGCCGGGCCGTGGGTGGAGCCGTCGAAGGTCGCGGCCAGCGCCGCGTCCCCGCCCGCCAGCGTTAGCATCGCGGCACGGCCGCTGGCGGGCACCTCCCCCAGCGCACGGATCGCGGCATAGACGAGTTCGCGGACCGCGCGGCGATCCTTCGAGCCGGCATAGCGGCGCTGCGCGAAATAGCGCGCGATCAGCGTATCGGCCGCCGCACCGCCTTCGCGCGCAGCAAGGATGATCGCGTCGAGCAGCTCGATCGCGGCCTGGGTACGGGCGGCGGGGGTCATGCGCGGGCGTCCGTGGCGGCGGCGAATGTTGCGAATGTTGAGGCGGTGGCGCGGTTTTCGGGGGCTGCGCGACGGGGACGCGCCCGCGACGCGACATCGGTGCGACAGGTGTGCGCCGCTTGAGAGGGGGGGAGAACAATCGTCATCGTCGCGGCTGTGCCAGAAAGCGCGATCGTAGGACAGCGGGGCCGCGGCCTTCGTTCGTCACAGGCGGCGGTCCTGCATCAGCGCCACCCCCGCCGTCGGCGGTATATGGACGTCGGCACGGGTCAGGTGACGCGGATCGGCACAAGCGGATGCGTTAACCGGTCTGCGGTGCGCCTGCGAAACGCTGTTTCCCGTTTCACCATCCTCACCAGCATTCGCGAAAGCCGGATGCAGCGGCCGGATCGACGGCGATGGCACGTACCATGTGGAGAAACCCGGTGCTGCTGCAGCCCAGATCCGGCGGGTTCACATCCATGCCCCATCGCTTCACGAAGGCGGCATCAGCGTCGCTCGCTTCGTTCACGAGGAAGCGGTCGATCTCCACGATCACCCGCGCCCGCTCCCCCGGCTCCGCCCGACTGGACCATTCGGCGATCGCGTCCGACATGGTCGAATGGAGCAGGTCCATGTCCTGATGCAGATAACCCTCGATGATCTGCTCCAGCAGCGGATAGTCCCGGTCCGGCGGGATCGCGCGTGGCCGGCCGCGCGACAGATCGCTCAATCGCATCGATACATACCGGAGGTCGCGCCGCCTCGACCCGGGGCCACGGCCGTGCGGTCGATCGGATGACGTACATGACGAACCCGGATCGGCATCCGTTCTCGATACTCGATATCAGCCGCGCGGTGCACCCCTGCCGGGCGCCGCCGCGCCGCTGTTCGCGGGGTCCGCGTTCGGAGCACTCTGGGTGAAGACGGCGATCAACACAGTCGGAGCAGACCGGGCGGAAAAGAAAATCCTCAACCACTCGTCTGGTCTCGACTGCGCCCCTCGGCGTGTCGCCGGGCTATCCACATCGAGTTCGGTACGTCTCCGCCGCCCCATTCGACGACTTGCGTGCCATGAAACATCAGGCCGTAACCGTGCTCGGTGTCCCAGGTGCAGGCGAATTCCACGCCGAAATAGGGCGGCTCTCCCACCACATCCTGCAGGACGATGTGGAGGAGGCGGCACCTCTGGCGCACTTGCGCTTCGTCCCATGTTCGGTCGACCCGTTCGTCGGTCAACCCATGGATGCCATCCTGAAGGGCGGCCAGCTTTCCCAGCGACGAAAGCAGGGCCGTGACGATCGCCCGCTCCACCACCGCATCGTTGCCGATCAGCCACGCGGCCGCCGCGATCATAGGCGAACCAGGCAGATCGCCCGCACCATCGTCATTCTCGAAGCTGACCGGCACCTCCCCCGGCTCCGCGAAATCGCGATAGCCGCGACCCGGGTGAGCCAGCGCGCCGGGCGAATGTTGAAGCGTTGACGTCAGCGGCATCGGCAGGGCGGTCAGCCAGTAGCCCTCGCCACCGTACAGCGTTGGCAAACCGCGGAGTTCCATAGGTTTGTCGCGGTAAGGAAGCTTGTCCAGGCGCATGGTCCAATCCTCCGGTCAGCACATTTATCGCAAGGTTCCGGCGCGTGGCCAACTCGCCGCGCCTTTCGGAGCGCCGAGCGTTGCGTATCGTTTGCCGGGCCTGGGCGCTCTCGCGCCCCGCGCCGGTACGAACGGAAGTTGCCTAACCCCCGTCCTAGCGCGTGGGGTAGTTCGGTGCCTCGCGGGTGATGGTCACGTCGTGGACGTGGCTTTCCTTCAGGCCCGCGCCCGTGATGCGGACGAATTGCGCGCGGCGTTGCAGGTCGGGGATGGCGGCGGAGCCGGTATAGCCCATCGCCGCCTTGATCCCGCCGACCAGCTGGTGGATCACCTCGCGCGCCGGGCCCTTGAACGGCACCTGCCCCTCGATCCCCTCGGGCACCAGCTTGAGCTGGTCGCGGACCTCGCCCTGGAAATAGCGGTCGGCGGAGCCGCGCCCCATCGCGCCGACCGATCCCATGCCGCGGTAGGATTTGTACGCACGCCCTTGATAAAGGAAGGTTTCGCCCGGCGCTTCCTCGGTCCCCGCCAGCAGCGATCCGACCATGCAGGTCGACGCGCCGGCGGCCAGCGCCTTGGCCAGATCGCCCGAGGTGCGGAGGCCGCCGTCGGCGATCACGGGGACGCCCGACTTGGCGGCTTCCTCCGCGCAGTCCATCACCGCTGTCAGCTGCGGCACGCCGACGCCCGCGACGACGCGGGTGGTGCAGATGGAGCCGGGGCCGATGCCGACCTTGATCCCGTCGGCGCCCGCGTCGATCAGCGCGCGCGTAGCAGCGGCGGTGGCGACGTTGCCGGCGACGACCTGGACCGCGTTCGACAGCTTCTTCACGCGTTCGACCGCGCGGGCGACGTCGCTGTTGTGGCCGTGCGCGGTGTCGATGACGATCAGGTCGCATTCGGCATCGACCAGCGCCTCGGTCCGGTCGAAGCCCTTGTCCCCCACGGTGGTGGCGGCGGCGACGCGCAGGCGGCCGGCGGCGTCCTTGGTCGCCTCCGGGTACATCACCGCCTTTTCGATGTCCTTGACGGTGATGAGGCCGACGCAGCGATACGCCTCGTCCACCACCAGCAGCTTTTCGATGCGGCGCTGGTGGAGCAGGCGGCGCGCCTCCTCCTGCCCCACGCCCGTCGAAACGGTGGCGAGGTTGTCGCGCGTCATCAGCTCGGCGACCGGCTGGTGCGGGTTTTCGGCGAAGCGCACGTCGCGGTTGGTGAGGATGCCGACGAGCCGCCCGTCCTTCTCCGTCACCGGAATGCCGCTGATCCGGTGCGCGGCCATCAGCGCCTGCGCCTGCGCCAGCGTCGCTTCGGGGGCGATGGTGATCGGGTTGACGACCATGCCGCTTTCGAAGCGCTTCACCTGCCGCACCGCCGCGACCTGTTCGTCGACGGTCAGGTTGCGGTGAAGGACGCCGATCCCGCCCAGCTGCGCCATGACGATCGCCATGTCCGCCTCCGTCACGGTATCCATCGCGGAGGAAACGACCGGGATGTTGAGCGCGATGCCGCGCGTCAGCCGGGTGCGGGTGTCCGCCTCCCCCGGCAGGACGCTCGACTCGGCCGGAACGAGCAGGACGTCGTCGAAGGTGAGGCCGAGGCGGATATCCATGTAATGCCGAATCCCAGGGAGGTGCAGGAGTGGCGCGCCATGTAACCGCAAGCGCGGCGGATCGCTAGGGGCCGGATCGTCGGGGATCGCGCGGCGCTAGGCGGCGCGTCGCGCGCGCGCTATCATCGGCGCCCTGTACCGGGGGAGTTGCCACGACCATGCTGATCGCCGCCATCCTGTTCCTTGTCCTGGTGCTCGCGTACCTGATGACCAGCATCAAGATCGTTCGCCAAGGCTATCAATATACGATCGAACATTTCGGCCGCTACACCGCCACCGCGGTGCCGGGGTTCAATTTCTATCCCGCTTTCTTCTACCGCGTCGGACGGCGGGTGAACATGATGGAGCAGGTGATCGACATCCCAGGGCAGGAAATCATCACCAAGGACAATGCGATGATCTCCACCGACGGGGTGGTGTTCTTCCAGGTGCTGGACGCGCCTAAGGCAGCCTATGAGGTCAGCGACCTGTACAATGCGCTGCTGAACCTGGTGACGACCAACCTGCGCACCGTGATGGGATCGATGGACCTCGATGAGACGCTGTCGAAGCGCGACGAGATCAACGCGCGCCTGCTCAATGTCGTCGATCACGCGACGACGCCCTGGGGGGTGAAGATCACCCGTGTCGAGATCAAGGACATCCGCCCTCCGCAGGATATCGTCAACGCGATGGCGCGGCAGATGAAGGCGGAGCGCGAGAAGCGCGCCAACATCCTCGACGCCGAGGGCAGCCGCGCGTCCGAGATCCTGCGTGCCGAAGGGCAGAAGCAGGCGCGCATCCTGGAAGCCGAGGGGCGGCGCGAATCCGCCTATCGCGACGCGGAGGCGCGCGAGCGCGCGGCCGAGGCGGAGGCGAAGGCGACGCAGGTGGTGAGCGAGGCGATCGAGCGTGGCGGCACGCAGGCGATCAACTATTTCATCGCGCAGAAATATGTCGAGGCGGTCGGCAAGTTCGCGACCAGCCCCAATGCCAAGACGATCCTGTTCCCGGTCGAGGCGACGCAGCTGATCGGGACGTTGGGCGGGATCGGCGAACTGGCCAAGGAGGCGCTCAAGCCGGATGCGGCGCCGGCCGCGCCGGCCCGGCCGGAGAAGCCGCGCGGGCCGTTCGAGCTGCCGCAATCGTGATGCTGGACGATATCGGGGGCATGGCGACCGGCTGGCTGATCGCCGCGCTGGCGCTGGGGATCGCCGAGCTGGTGGTGCCGGGCGTGTTCCTGATCTTCCTGGCGGTGGCGGCGGCGATCACCGCCGCGCTGCTGGTGGCGGTGCCGGGCGTCGCGCTGCCGGTGCAATTGCTGTCCTTCGCGGTGTGGAGCGCGGTGGCGGTCGCGGTGGGGCGGCGGTGGTATCGCGACTTTCCGGTGACCGGCGGCGATGCGCGGCTCAACGACCGCACCGCGCGGATGATCGGCAGCGTCGCGCGGCTGGAAACCGCGATCGAGCATGGCCGGGGGCGCGTGACGATCGACGACGGCAGCTGGCCTGCGCGCGGCCCCGAACTGCCCGCGGGCAGCGCGGTGCGGATCGTCGCGGTGGACGGCGGCGTGGTGGTGGTCGAGGTGGCGGAGGATTGAGCTGTACCGGCCCGGCCGCGGGGAGACGCGACCGGGCCGGCGCGCGGTCAGGCCGCGGTCGCGGGCGCCCTGGGCGCGGCTTCCCGGACGCCCTGGTCGACATGGTCGGCGAATTGCGCGAAATTTTCGTTGAACAGGTCGACGAGCTTCGCGGCGGTCGCGTCATAGGCGGCCTTGTCCGCCCAGGTTTCGCGCGGGTCGAGGATCGCGGTGTCGACACCCGGCACCGACACCGGCACCTTGAACCCGAAATTGGGATCGGTACGGAATTCGGCATTGTTGAGGCTGCCGTCGAGCGCGGCGTCGAGCAGCGCGCGCGTCGCCTTGATCGGCATGCGGTGGCCGGTGCCGTACTTGCCGCCGGTCCAGCCGGTGTTGACCAGCCAGCAATCCACCCCGCCCCGCGCGATCCGCTCCTTCAGCAGATTGCCGTAGACCGACGGATGGCGCGGCATGAACGGCGCGCCGAAGCAGGTGGAGAAGGTCGCGTCCGGTTCGGTCACGCCGATTTCCGTCCCCGCGACACGCGCGGTATAGCCCGACAGGAAATGGTACATCGCCTGATCCGGCGTCAGCTTCGCGATCGGCGGCAGGATGCCATAGGCGTCGGCGGTGAGCATGACGATGTTCTTCGGCGTGCCCCCCATGTTCTTTTCTGACGTATTGGGGATAAAATCGATCGGATAGGCGCCGCGGCTGTTTTCCGCGAGGCTGTTGTCGTCGAGGTCGAGCTGGCGGGTGACCTCGTCCATCACGACGTTTTCCAGCACCGTGCCGAAGCGCTTTGTCGTCGCGAAGATCTCCGGCTCGGCATCGGCCGACAGGCGAATCATCTTGGCATAGCAGCCGCCCTCGAAATTGAAGACCGCATCGTCCGACCAGCCATGTTCGTCGTCGCCGATCAGCGTGCGCTTGGGATCGGCGGACAGCGTCGTCTTGCCGGTGCCCGACAGGCCGAAGAACACCGCGGTGCGCCCGTCGTCGCCCATGTTCGCCGAACAGTGCATCGGCATCACGCCCGCGGTCGGCAGCAGATAGTTGAGGATGCCGAACACCGACTTCTTCATCTCGCCGGCATATTTCGTGCCGCCGATCAGGATTAGCTTCTCGGTCAGGTTGACCGCGATCACGGTTTCGCCGCGGCAGCCGTGGCGCGCGGGATCGGCGCGGAAGCTGGGCAGGTCGATGATCGTATAGTCGGGCACGAAGCCCTTCAGTTCGACCTCCTCCGGCCGGACCAGCATCGTGCGGATGAACAGATTGTGCCACGCCAGCTCGTTGACGACGCGCACGCGAACGCGGTGCCCCGGCTGCGACCCGCCGAACAGGTCCTGGACGAACAGGTCGCCCTTTTCACGCAGCGCGGCGAGGAAATCGGCCTTCAGCGCCGCGAAATGCGCGGGGTCCATCGGCTTGTTCGACTTGCCCCACCACACGCTATCTTCGGTCTCGGCATCGCGGACGGTGAACTTGTCCTGCGCCGAGCGGCCGGTGTGCTGACCGGTTTCGACGACCAGCGGGCCGTCGGCCGACAGCTTGCCCTCGCCGCGCGCGACGGCCAGCTCGACCAGCCGCGCGGTGACGAGGTTCCAGTGGACGGTCGCGCGGGTTTCGATGCCCATCGTGTCCAGTCCGGCGGTAGGAATGCGATCGCTCAATGGTCCGTCCTCTTCCTGCATCGGCGCGCAGCCGGACGGCCGCGCCCCGTAACCCTGACGATCGGATATCGATACCCGCCGACCGCGTCAAACATGTTAAACACGCTGCCGGCGCGTCATGCCGGGACAGCTGCGATCGCGGGCGGGCATTGAGGCGCGCGCCGCTTTGATCTACGCCGCAACGCATGACCCGGACCCTGCCCCGGCCCGCACCCCTGTTCCGGTCCGCACGATGACCGCGACGATCGCGCTGGTCGACGACGACCGCAACATCCTGACCTCCGTATCGATCCAGCTGCAGGCCGAAGGGTTCCTGACGCGCGTCTACTCGGACGGCGAGACCGCGCTAAAGGCGCTGACCGAGAACCCCGCCGACCTGGCGATCTTCGACATCAAGATGCCGAAGATGGACGGTCTCGAGCTGCTGCGCCGGCTGCGGGAGAAGAGCCAGATCCCGGTGATCTTCCTGACCAGCAAGGACGACGAACTGGACGAGGCGCTGGGGCTGGCGATGGGCGCCGACGATTATATCGCCAAGCCGTTCAGCCCACGGCTGCTGATCGCGCGCATCCGCGCCATCCTGCGCCGCACCGAGGCCGCCCCCGCCAGCGACGGCGCGGAGGGCGAGGCGCAGGGGCCGATCGAGCGCGGGCGGCTGATGATGGACCCGGCGCGCCACCGCGTCACCTGGGCGGGCGACGCCGTGACGCTGACCGTCACCGAATTCCTGATCCTGGAGACGCTGGCGCAGCGCCCCGGCATCGTGAAGACGCGCAACCAGTTGATGGATGCCGCGTACCAGGACGACATCTACGTCGACGACCGGACGATCGATTCGCATATCAAGCGCGTCCGGCGGAAGTTCCGCGAGGTCGATCCGCAGTTCGATTCGATCGAGACGCTGTATGGCGCCGGCTATCGCTTCTCCGAGGAGTGAGGCCGCCGAGCAGGCGGTAGCGCTGACGGGGCGGGTGTCGCTGACGCCGCGTATCCTGGCGGTGAACATCTTCGCGCTGTTGCTGCTGGCCGGGGGGTTCTTCTACCTCGACTCCTTCCGCACGCGCATCCTCGACGGGCGCGTCGTGCAGGCAGCGCGCGAGGCGCGGCTGATGGCCGAGGCGCTGTCCGCGGTCGGCCCGGCGGAACGCGACACGCTACTGGCGCGACTGGCACGCGACACCGGTGCGCGGCTGCGGCTGTACGGTGCGGACGGCGCGACGATCGCCGACAGTCGCCAGCTGGGGATCGCCAACTTCCGGCTGGAAGACCCCGACCATGACGGGCTGGCGAAACGCAGCGCGCGCTGGCTGGATGCCGCGATCGACCGGATCGTGCGCGCGCCGCTGGCCCCCGGCTATCGCGAGCGGCGCAACGGGCGCGAATGGAACGACGTGGCGCAGGTGCAGGCCGGCAAGCCCTATTCCGTCACGATCTGGCGCGCGCCGGATCGCACCCCCGTCATCACCGCCGCCGCGCCGCTGCCGGGCGGCCGCGCGCTGATGAGCAGCGTCAATGCACGCGACGTCACCGAGCGCGTGCGGCTGGAGCGGTTCCGGCTGAGCGTGGTGCTGATGGTGGCGGCGGTCATCTCGATCGCATTGTCGCTGTTCCTGGCGCGCACGATCGTCAACCCGCTGCGCCGCCTTGCCCGCGCGGCGGTGCGCGTGCGGCTGGGCCGGGCGCGCGAGGTGGTGGTGCCGCGACTGCCCGATCGCCGTGACGAGATCGGGATGCTGGCGCGCGCGCTGTCGGACATGAGCCTGGCGCTGCGCGCGCGGATCGACGCGACCGAGGCGTTCGCCGCGGACGTGACGCATGAGTTGAAGAACCCGCTCGCCTCGCTGCGCTCCGCCGTCGACGGGCTGGAACGGGTCCACGACCCGGCGTTGCAGGCCAAGCTGCTCGCGATCGTCAAGGACGACGTCCACCGGCTCGACCGCCTCATCAGCGACATTTCCGATGCCTCGCGGCTCGATGCGCAATTGAGCCGGGCGACGTTCGAGCCGGTGGATATCGCCGCGATGATCGGCGCGATGGTCGCCGACCGGCTGCACCGCGGGGTCGCGCGCGACGTGCGGCTGCGGTTCGACCGGCCCGATCCGGCACCGCTGATCGTGCAAGGCGAGGGCGCGCGGCTGGAACGCGTGTTCGCCAACCTGCTGGACAATGCCATTTCCTTTTCCCCCGACGGCGGGCTGGTGAGCATCGCCGCGCGGCGCGACCAGGCGATGCTGGAGATCCGCGTCGAGGACGAGGGGCCGGGCGTGCCCGAGGAAGCGCGCGAGGCGATCTTCCGCCGGTTCCACTCGGTCCGCCCGTCGAGCGAGGGGTTCGGCGAACATTCCGGACTGGGGCTGGCGATCGCGCGGACGATCGTCGACGGGCACCAGGGCGAGATCACCGTGGAACAGCGCGAGGAC
>NZ_LSJO01000497.1:0-7663 GCF_001556735.1 Sphingomonas sp. CCH9-F2
GCCTATGGCGACGCGGGGCGCTAGGAACGCTTCGAAGCTTGGTCCGTCATGCCGGACCCTTCGACTTCGCTCAGGAGAGCCCTGTTCCGGCAGCCACGGTGCCGCGCACCCACAGGCCGACGAGCTCCGGACCGGTGGACCCCGGAACAGGTCCGGGGTGACGCATCGAACGTGGCTGCCGGGGCGACTTTCGTAGACGTCGAACACGTCCGGGGCGGCGGGCGGGGGGGGCCCGTTCCGCGTCAGGCGCGGACGACGCCGACCTCGCTGAACGGGCGCGGTTCCGTCGGCGGGACGGCCGACGGGTTCAGCTCGCACTGCCAGAAGCCGACGTCGATCCAGCGCCCCTGCTTGTACCCGATCTCGCGATAGACGCCTGCGCGGCGGAAGCCGACCGCCTCGTGCAGCGTGATCGAGGCGTCGTTGGGCAGCGAGATGACGCCGATCGCCTGGGTGAAGCCCTGCGCGCGCAGCGTATCGACCAGCGCCTCGTACAGCAGCCGGCCGACGCCCTGCCGCTGCGTGCCGCCGGCGACGTAGATCGAGGTTTCGACGACGTAGCGATAGGCCGGCCGGTCGCGGAAGCGCGTGGCATAGGCGTAGGCGAGCACCCCGGCACCGTCGCCGTCGTCGCCCGAGGTGGCGACGATCCACGGGTACAGCCCGTCCGACGCGGCCATGCGGGTGCGGATCTGGCGCGTGTCGGGCGCTTCGTTCTCGAACGAGACCGTGCCCGACAGGACGTAAGGGGCGTAGATGGCGGCGATCGCGGCGGCATCGGCGGCGGTCGCGGGGCGGATGGTGATCGGTCCCTGGGTCATCACCACGCCCCCTTGCATCACCAGCCCAGCTTGGCCAGCACCATTTGCCATAAGGTGCGATCGGCGAGGCTGGCGCGCACGGGCCCGAGCCCGCCGCATTCCAGGCATTGTGCGCGCACCCCGCCGCCGCCCGCAATCAGCCGCCGCGCATCGCCCAGCGCGGTCGCCATCACCTGCTGCTGCTGCCACGCGATCCGGCCGAGCGCGTCGGCGGGGGCGCCGGCATCGTCATCCTCGTTGTTGCTGATCTGGCGCACGAGCTCCGCAGCGAAGCCGGGCTTCTTGTCGAGCCACACGACGTCGGGCTTGGCGGCGTCCAGCTTCGCACGGCGCGCGGCCTCCGCCACCGCGGCGTCCAGCCCGCCGAAGCGGTCGACCAGTTTCAGCTGATGCGCCACCCCGCCGATCCACACGCGGCCCTGGCCGATCTCGTCCACTCGCGCCGGGGTCAGCTTGCGCGATTGCGACACGCGGGTGATGAATTCCCGATAGCCATGCTCGACCCCGGCCTGCGCCACCGCGTCCAGTTCGGGCGACGTGCCGGACAGCACGTCGGGCTGGCCCGACAGCGGCGTGGTGCGCACGCCGTCGGTGGACAGGCCGATCTTGGCCAGCGTCTTCTCGAACGTGGGCAGCACCGCGAAGATGCCGATCGACCCGGTGATCGTGCCCGGTTCGGCGAAGATCACGTCGCCGGGCGTCGAAATCCAGTAGCCGCCCGACGCGGCCAGCCCGCCCATCGACACGACGACCGGCAGGCCGCGGCGCTTCGCCTCCATGACGGCGCGGCGGATCTTCTCCGACGCCAGCACCGAACCGCCCGGCGAATCGACGCGCAGCACCAGCGCCTTCAGATCCTGATCGATCAGCCCGCGATAGAGAAGGTCGGCAACGGTATCGCCGCCGGCATTGCCCTGTTGCGACTGGCCGTCGATGATCTCGCCCGCGACGGTCAGCACGCCGATCTTGCCCTTCTTAGGCAGCGGATGCGCATCGACGTAGCTCTGGTACTTGATCGTGGTGAAATTGCCCGCGGGCTTCTTGTCGTCGCTGCCCGCCAGCTCGGCGACGCGGCGGCCGAAGGCGATGCGGTCGCCCAGATGATCGACCAGCCCGGCCTGCATGTCGACCTGCGCCAGGTTGCCGCCGGCGGCCTGGACCAGCTGCGCCGGCCGGGTCAGCAGCCCGGCGACCTGCGCCTTGGGCCGTGCGCGCGCGATCGATTCGCGCCATTGGTCGAGCAGCGCCCCGTACAGCGCCTGCGACGCCTCACGCGATTCGGGGCTTTGGTCGGCGCGGGTATAGGGTTCGACCGCCGACTTGAACTTGCCGACGCGATAGACGTGCGCGTTGACGCCCAGCTTGTCGAGCAGCCCCTTGTAGAACAGCTGGCTGCCACCCGGCCCCATGAACAACGTGCCGCCCATCGGGTCCATCCAGATTTCGCTGGCGGCCGAGGCGAGGCGGTAGCCGCCGTCGGTATAGGCGGTGGCATAGGCCAGCACCGGCTTGCCCGCGGCACGCGCCTTCATCAGCGCCTCCTGCACCTCGCCCAGCGCGGCGGGATAGGCGCCGCCGAACCGGTCGAGATCGAGAACGATCGCCTTCACGCGCTTGTCCTCGCGTGCCAGGTCGATCGCGCGCAGCACGTCGCGCAGGCGATACTGGTTGCCGATCTGCTGCCCGCTGAGCATGGCCAGCGGCGCGACATCCTCCGGCTGTTCCACGATCGGGCCGTTCAGTTCCAGCACCAGCGCGCCGTCCTTGATCGCAGCGGGGCGCGAGCGCGCGTTGAGCGCGGCGAACAGCAGGCCGAAGAACAGCAGCATGGCGACCAGCACCAGCGCGTCCTTGATCCCCACCAGCAGTTTCCAGGCGCCGCGAACCAGCTTCATGTGTCGTCCCATCTTCGGGCGGAGCGCCCGTCGCCCGGGGGTGTAGCGCGACGTGTATCAATCGAGCAATACGCCACATGAGTGGCGCCGTGTCCCGTTTTCGCCTAACGCGCCCACCATGCATGGCCATGCCGCCCTTTCCCCGCTGACCGAGGCGCCGCCCGAAACGTGGCGCGACGAGCTGCGCGCGCTGCTGGCGCTGGCGGGGCCGCTGGTGGGCGCGAACCTGTTGCAGATGGCGGTGTTCGCGGTCGACGTGGTGTTCGTCGCGCGGCTGGGGCCGGTGGAATTCGCGGCGGCGACGCTGGGGGTGTTCCTGTTCAACGTGCTGGCGTTCGCGCTGGTCGGGCTGGTCGGCGCGGCCGAGCCGCTGATCGCCGCCGCGCTGGGCGCGCGGGTGGGCGCGGTGCGGCAGGTGCGCCGGTCGTTCCGCATGGGCATGTGGCTGGCGGGGCTGGGGACGATCGTGGTCGTCGCGCTGCTGAACATCGCCGAGCCGCTGTTGCGGCTGGCCGGACAGGACGCCGCGGTCTCGGCGCGCGCGGGCGTGTTCTGCCGCATCCTGTCGTTGGCCGTGCTGCCCGCGGTGCTCTCCGCGCTGATGCGGATGACCGCGGCGGCGCTCGGGCGGCCGGGCTGGGCGATGGTGGTGACGCTGCTGGCGCTGGGCGTCGCGATCCTCGCCAACTGGTGCCTCGTCTTCGGCAACGGCGGCTTCCCGGCGCTGGGGCTGGAGGGATCCGCGCTGGCCAGCGTCACCGTCTCCTTCGCCAGCTGCCTGGCCTATGCCGCGATCCTGGTTACCGACCGCAAGCTTCGGCGGTTCCACCTGTTCGGCAAATGGTGGCGCACCGAATGGTCGCGGATGCGCGAGATCGTGAAGCTGGGCGCGCCGATCGCATTGGGCTGGGTCGCGGAGGGCGGGCTGTTCGGCGGGGCGGGGCTGTTGATGGGCCTTATCTCCGTCACCGCGATCGACGCCCATGCCGTCGCGCTCAACATCGCCGCGATCGCGTTCCAGATCCCGTTCGGGCTGGCGCAGGCGGCGACGATCCGCGTCGGCTTCGCCTATGGCGCGCGCGACGCCGCCTGGGTCGGGCGCGCGGGCGGCGTGGCGATCGCGCTGGGCATCGGCGTGATGGTGGCGACTGCGGCGGCGCTGTGGGCGGTCCCGCACCTGCTGGTGCGCGCCTATGTCGACCCGGTGCGTGAGGTGGCGGTGGCCGTGCTGGCGGTCAAGCTGCTGGGCGTCGCGGCGGTGTTCCAGCTGGTCGACGGCGCGCAGGCGGTGGCGGCCGGCGTGCTGCGCGGGGTGCAGGACACGCGCGTGCCGATGATGATCCAGGTGGTCGGTTACTGGGTAATGGGGTTCGGCACCGCCGCCTTCCTGGGCTTCACGCTCGGCTGGCAGGCGATCGGCATCTGGTGGGGACTGGCGGCGGGACTGGGCGTCGTGTCCGCGCTGCTGCTGTGGCGCTGGTCGATGCGCGGGCGGCTGGGCCTGCTGCCCGCACGCGCTGCCTGAAAAAAGGTTCCCGACCCCGTTGACGGGGCGGGGGTGCGACCACATATCCGCATCGCTGGCACTCGACTTCGGTGAGTGCCAAAAATGTGTCACATGCCCTTAGAAGAGGTAAGAGCAATGAACTTTCGTCCGTTGCACGACCGCGTTCTCGTCCGCCGTGTCGAGGCGGAGGAGAAGACGGCCGGCGGGATCATCATTCCCGACACCGCCAAGGAAAAGCCGCAGGAAGGCGAAGTCGTCGCCGCCGGCGCCGGCGCCAAGAACGACAAGGGCGAGGTCGCCCCGCTGGACGTGAAGGCGGGCGACCGCATCCTGTTCGGCAAGTGGTCCGGCACCGAGGTCAAGGTGAACGGCGAAGACCTGCTCATCATGAAGGAATCGGACATCCTCGGCATCATCGCCTGAGGATCTGACCGTCATGCCAGCGCAGGCTGGCATCTTCTTCATCCGCACCAGACCCCAGCCTTCGCTGGGGTGACGATATCGAGAGAAAGGGTAGCCACATGGCAGCCAAGGACGTGAAATTCTCGCGCGACGCGCGTGAGCGCATCATGAAGGGCGTCGACATCCTGGCCGACGCGGTCAAGGTCACGCTGGGGCCGAAGGGCCGCAACGTCGTGATCGACAAGAGCTTCGGCGCGCCGCGCATCACCAAGGACGGTGTGTCGGTCGCCAAGGAGATCGAGCTGAAGGACAAGTTCGAGAACATGGGCGCGCAGATGGTGCGCGAAGTGGCCTCGAAGACCAACGACATCGCGGGCGACGGCACCACTACCGCCACCGTGCTGGCACAGGCGATCGTGCGTGAAGGCATGAAGTCGGTCGCCGCCGGCATGAACCCGATGGACCTGAAGCGCGGCATCGACCTGGCGGTGACCAAGGTCGTCGAGGACATCAAGTCGCGCTCGAAGCCGGTGTCCGGCTCGCAGGAAGTCGCGCAGGTCGGCATCATCTCGGCCAACGGCGACAAGGAAGTCGGCGAGAAGATCGCGGAAGCGATGGAGAAGGTCGGCAAGGAAGGCGTCATCACCGTCGAGGAGGCCAAGGGCCTCGAATTCGAGCTGGACGTCGTCGAGGGCATGCAGTTCGACCGCGGCTATCTGTCGCCGTACTTCATCACCAACCCGGAGAAGATGACGGTCGAGCTGAACGACCCGTACATCCTGATCCACGAGAAGAAGCTGTCGAACCTGCAGTCGATGCTGCCGATCCTGGAAGCGGTCGTGCAGTCGGGTCGCCCGCTGCTGATCATCGCCGAGGATATCGAGGGCGAGGCGCTGGCCACTCTGGTGGTCAACAAGCTGCGCGGCGGCCTGAAGGTCGCGGCCGTCAAGGCGCCGGGCTTCGGCGATCGCCGCAAGGCGATGCTGGAAGACATCGCGATCCTGACCAAGGGCGAAGTCGTCAGCGAGGACCTGGGCATCAAGCTCGAAACCGTGACGCTGGGGATGCTCGGCACCGCCAAGCGCGTGACGATCGACAAGGACAACACCACCATCGTCGACGGTGCGGGTGAAGCCGATGCGATCAAGGGCCGTACCGAGGCGATCCGTCAGCAGATCGAGGTCACGACCTCGGACTATGACCGCGAGAAGCTGCAGGAGCGTCTGGCGAAGCTGGCCGGCGGCGTGGCCGTCATCAAGGTCGGCGGCGCGACCGAGGTCGAGGTCAAGGAGCGCAAGGACCGCGTCGACGACGCGCTGCATGCGACCCGCGCCGCGGTCGAGGAAGGCATCGTCCCGGGTGGCGGCACCGCGCTGCTGTACGCGACCAAGGCGCTGGACGGCGTCAAGGGCATCAACGACGACCAGACGCGCGGCGTCGACATCGTCCGCAAGTCGCTGACCGCGCTGGTGCGCCAGATCGCGCAGAACGCCGGTCAGGACGGCGCCGTCGTGTCGGGCAAGCTGCTCGACCAGTCGGACACGTCGTTCGGCTTCAACGCCTCGACCGACACGTACGAGAACCTGGTCGCGGCCGGCGTGATCGACCCGACCAAGGTCGTGCGCACCGCGCTTCAGAACGCCGCCTCGGTTGCCGGCCTGCTCATCACCACGGAAGCCACCGTGGCCGAGCTGCCGGAGGACAAGCCCGCGATGCCGGCGATGCCCGGCGGCGGTATGGGCGGTATGGACTTCTGATCTACGACCGGGGCAGCGTGACGCTGCCCCGGACAGAAGATCGGAACGGCCGGCAGGCGGGCGGCCATGCCGCTCGACCGGTCCGACGTCACGGCGACGGCTTTGCGTCGCCGATGGTTCGAGCAAAGGGCCGGCGGAGCGATCCGCCGGCCCTTTGTCTGTCACCAGAAACCCTCTATGATGTGCAGCATGCGCCACGATGCGATCTACCAGCCGATCACCGTCGAGCAGTTTCTCGAGATCGATTTTGGTACCGACCGCAAGTTCGAGCTGATCGACGGTACGATCCGCATGATGACCGGTGGCACACCGGCGCATTCGCGGGTCGCCAGCAACATCCTCGCCTATCTGCACGCGCGGCTGCGCGGCAGCGGGTGCCGGGCATATAATTCCGATATGGGCGTGCGCATCCGCGACGACGAACTGCGCTATCCCGACGTCAGCGTCTACTGCGGAGATCCGGCATCGCGCGAGCGCGAGATGCAACGGGCGTTCGACGATCCGGTCGTGATCGTCGAGGTACTGTCCCCGTCCACGTCGCGCATCGATGAGAATGACAAGCTGGCGAGTTATCGCACGCTGCCGTCGGTCGATACGATCGTCTTCGTCGATCCCGAGCGCGAGCTGAGCCGCGTTGTCCAGCGGCTGGGCCCGACGTCATGGCGCGACGATCTGTTCGCTCAGCCGCACGACGTCGACCTCCCTTCGCTCAACGTAACGCTGCCGCACGACGAGATTTTCGCGCGCGACTGATCGCCGGTTCGTGCGTTGCGCGGGACATGGAACCCGATCCGCGCATTCCCGCCGCCAGTATCGTCTTCGGCTATGGTCCGATGCTGCCGCTGGTCGCGGCGGGGATCGGGGTATGGGTGCTGCCCGGCGGGTGGCCGGTGCTGGCGGTGCAGCTGGCGGTGATCTGGGGGGCGTTGATCCTGTCGTTCATCGGCGGGGTGCGCCGCGGGTTCGGGTTCGCGACGCCGCGGGCGTCGACCATGGCCGAGCTGGCGGCGGCGATCGCCTATGTCGCGATCGCGGGGCTGGCACTGGTGGTGCCGCGCGCGGCGATCGCAGTGGCGCTGCTGACGGCAGGCTATGCGCTGGCGGCGCTGCTCGACTGGCGCGCGGCGCTGTCGGGCGATGCCCCGGCGCACTTCGCACGGCTGCGCCTGCCACAGCTTCTGGTCGGCTGCGCCGGGCTGGCGGCGTGCTGGGCGTGGCTGATGAGCGGCTGAGGCTTATTTCTTCATCGCATCCAGCAGCAATTTGACGTCCTGGCTGCGC
>NZ_LSJO01000498.1:0-1146 GCF_001556735.1 Sphingomonas sp. CCH9-F2
GAGCCGGCATGAGCGCATCGATGGAGCGGGCGCTGCGCTGGTGGCGCGGGCTGCCGCTGGCCGAGCGCACCGCGATCGCCGCGACGCTGAGCGAGGAGACCGCGCGTGCGATCGTCGAGCGGTGGGAGGAATGGGCGCATCCGGGGCAATTGCCCCCGCCGGGCGGCTGGTCGGTGTGGCTGATGCAGGCCGGGCGCGGCTTCGGCAAGACGCGCGCGGGCGCCGAATGGGTGAGCGCGATGGCCCGCACCATGCCGCAGGCGCGCTTCGCGCTGGTCGGCGCGACGATCGCCGACGCGCGCAAGGTGATGGTGGAGGGGCCGAGCGGCGTCATCGCGGTAGCGCGCGACGACGAACCGGTGGTGTGGCGCCCGACCAGCGGCGAGGTGCGCTTCGCCAGCGGGGCGAGTGCGCAGGTCTATTCCGCCGCCGCGCCGGAGACGCTGCGCGGGCCGGAGCATCATTTCGCCTGGGCGGACGAACTGGGCAAATGGCGCGGCACCGCGGGGTGGGACAATCTGCTGATGGGGTTGCGGCTGGGCGAGCAGCCGCGCGTGCTGGTGACGACGACCCCGCGCCCGACCGCGCTGATGCGGCGGATCGCGGCCGATCCGGGGACGCGCACCACGCGCGGGCGGACGCATGACAATCCGCATCTGCCGCCCGCGTTCGTCGCGGCGATGACCGCCAGTTACGGCGCGACGCGGCTGGGGCGCCAGGAACTGGACGGCGAGTTGATCGACGAGGTGGCGGGCGCGCTGTGGACGCGCACGACGTTGGAGGCGCAGCGCGCCGCGACGGTGCCGCCGCTGGTGCGCATCGTCGTCGGGGTCGATCCGCCCGCGGGCACCGACGGCGATGCCTGCGGGATCGTCGCGGCGGGGCTGGGGCGCGACGGCTGCGGCTATGTGATCGAGGATGCCAGTGTCAGCGGCGCGACGCCCGAGGGCTGGGCGCGCGCGGTCGGCGCGTGCGCCACCCGTGTCGGCGCCGACCGCGTGGTGGCGGAGGCGAACCAGGGCGGCGCGATGGTGAAGAGCGTGCCGCTGGCGGCGCAGGCGACGCTGCCGGTGACATTGGTCCACGCCACCCGCGGCAAGGCGGCGCGCGCGGAGCCGGTCGCCGCGCTCTACGAACTGCGGCGGG
>NZ_LSJO01000499.1:0-4032 GCF_001556735.1 Sphingomonas sp. CCH9-F2
CGCCCTGCTTCTGCAAGAAGTCGCTGTCGCTGGCGGCGCGGGTGGCCGCGCCGCCAGCGACAGCGACTTCTTGCAGAAGCAGGGCGGCATCTACTAAGCCCGCGCCGATCGTTCTTTTTTCGTCGTCCCGGCATCGGCTGGGATCTCCCGGTTGCGAAGCGATGCTTGAGCCGCACGAGATTCCAGCCTCCGCTGGAATGACGTGACCTTGGAGACTTCCTATGCGCGCCGAAGCGCAGGCCCATGTCGATAGCATCAACGAGGCGCTGGCGCTGTTGCGCCGCTTCCTCGACTGGGACCGCGCGCTGCGGCGGCTCGACGAGCTGAACGCGCGCGTCGAGGACCAGGCGCTGTGGAACAATCCCAAGGAGGCGCAGGCGGTGATGCGCGAGCGTCGCCGGCTGGACGAGGCGATCACCGCCACCCGCGACATCGAGCGCGAGCTGTCCGACACCGCCGAGCTGATCGAGATGGCCGAGGCCGAGGGCGACGCCGAGATGGCGGACGAGGGGGTCGCGGCGCTGAAGGCGCTGGCCGATCGTGCGCAGGCCGACAAGGTGAAGGCGCTGCTGGCAGGGGAAGCGGACGCCAACGACACCTATCTGGAGATCAATGCCGGCGCGGGCGGCACCGAGAGCCAGGACTGGGCCGGGATGCTTCAGCGCATGTACACGCGCTGGGCTGAGCGGCGCGGCATGAAGGTGGAGCTGATCGACTATCACGCGGGCGAACAGGCCGGGATCAAGAGCGCGACGCTGCTGATCAAGGGCGAGAACGCTTATGGCTATGCGAAGGTGGAATCGGGCGTCCACCGGCTGGTGCGGATCAGCCCCTACGATTCCGCCGCGCGCCGCCACACCAGCTTTTCGAGCGTGTGGGTCTATCCGGTGATCGACGACAATATCGAGGTCGAGATCAACGAGAGCGAATTGCGCATCGACACCTATCGCGCATCGGGCGCGGGCGGTCAGCACATCAATACCACCGACTCGGCGGTCCGCATCACGCACCTGCCGACCGGCATCGTCGTGCAGTGTCAGAACCAGCGGTCGCAGCACAAGAACAAGGCCGAGGCCTATAACCAGCTCCGCGCGCGCCTGTACGAGCGCGAACTGGCCGAGCGCGAGGCGGCGGCGAATGCCGAGAACGCCAGCAAGACCGACATCGGCTGGGGCCACCAGATCCGCAGCTATGTGCTCCAGCCCTATCAACTGGTGAAGGACCTGCGCACCGGCACGACCAGCACCGCGCCCGGCGACGTGCTGGACGGCGACCTCGACGAATTCATGGCGGCGGCGCTGTCGCAGCGCGTGACCGGCGAAGCGGTAGTCGTGGAGGACGTCGACTGATGATCGCATGGGGGGCGGCATCGTCGGTCGGCGGGGCGGCGCTGCTGGCGCTGGCCCTGGCCCTCGCCCTGCCGGCGTGTGACGGGTCGAAACCGCTCCTCAAGCCGGAACCGGGCGCCACCCCCGGCCCGTTCCCCGCCGCCGACCGACCGATCGCGCGCATCGTGTCGCCGCGCTGGTCGAACGAGGAAGCGCGCGATCGCCTGAACGAGGCCGGGCGGGTGATGGACCTGGCCGATATCCGCCCCGGCATGACCGTCGCCGATCTGGGCGCGGGCGAGGGCTATTATACCACCCGGCTGGCGGCGCGCGTCGGCAAGGACGGGCGCGTGCTGGCGGAGGATATCGTGCCGGCGGTGCGCGATGCGCTGGCCGAGCGCGTCGCGCGCGAACGGCTGGAAAATGTCAGCGTGCGGCTGGGGCTGCCCGCCGATCCGCGGCTGCCCGCCAACAGCTTCGACCGGATCTTCATGGTGCACATGTACCACGAGATCGCGCAGCCGTATGAATTCCTGTGGCGGATGCGCCCGTCGCTGCGCAAGGGGGGGCTGGCGGTAGTGGTCGACGCCGATCGCCCGACCCGCGACCATGGCACACCGCCGATGCTGCTGCGCTGCGAATTCGCCGCGGTCGGCTATGCACCGGTCGATTTCCGGGAGATGCGCTCGGCGGGCGGCTATCTCGCCACCTTCCGCGCCGCCGGCGCACGCCCCGCCCCCACGTCGATCCGCGCCTGCCGGATGGGCAACCGCGCGCGCGCCGCGGGCTGACCGCCCCGCCGCGCGGGTGCCGTCGGCGCCCGCCGCCGGTCGCGCTCTTTCGCCGGAATACGGGAGTGGCGCAGTGTGGTGCTCCGGCGCAGGCCGGAGCGTTGGCGGGCGGACCACCCCCATCCGCCATCCGTCGCCCGGATCGCGCGGCAACACCTTGACCTGAAACAACAATCGGGACCGCGCGCCGCTACTCCGCCGCCAGCAGCTCCGCCGCCTGCAAATCCACTGACACCAGCCGGCTGACGCCCTTTTCCACCATCGTCACCCCGAACAGGCGGTGCATCCGGCTCATCGTCACCGCATTGTGCGTGACGATCAGATAGCGGGTGTCAGTTTCCTGCGTCATCCGGTCCAGCAGGTCGCAGAAGCGTTCGATATTGGCGTCGTCCAGCGGCGCGTCGACTTCGTCCAGCACGCAGATCGGCGCCGGATTGGTCAGGAATAGCCCGAAGATCAGCGCGACCGCGGTCAGCGCCTGTTCGCCGCCCGACAGCAGGGTCAGCGATTGCAGCCGCTTGCCCGGCGGCTGCGCCATGATCTCCAGTCCCGCCTCCAGCGGATCGTCCGAATCGACCAGTTCCAGATGCGCCTGACCGCCGTCGAACAAGGTCGTGAACAGCCGGCGGAAATGGCCGTCGACCGCCTCGAACGCGGCCAGCAGCCGCTGGCGCCCCTCGCGGTTGAGCGTGCCGATCGACCCGCGCAGCCGGTTGACCGCCTGGCCCAGTTCCTCGCGCTCGGCGGCGGTCACCGCGCCGCTCGTCTCCAGTTCGGCCAGTTCCTGCTCCGCGACCAGATTGACCGGCCCGAGCCGTTCGCGGTCCATCGCCAGCCGTTCGTGCGCGGCGGATTCGTCCTGCGGACTGACGACGGTGGCGCTGTCGAACCCCGTCTTGGTCGGCAGGACGGGGGCGGGGCATTCGAACCGTTCCCCCGATACGCGTCCCATCTCCACCCGGCGCAATTCGTGGTTCTCGGCACGCGCGGCGGCCCCGGCACGCGCCTCGCGCGCGGCGGCCAGCGTTTCGTTGGCGCGCGCCTGCGCGGCGTCGGCGGCGCGCACCGCGGCGTCCGCATCGCGTTCCTCGGCCTGCGTGCTGTCGGCGGCAGTGCGGGCGGCGTCATGCGCCTGTTCCAGCTGCGCGATCTCGGCGGTCAGCTGCGCCGGGCGGTCGGCCAGCTTCTCCAGCTCGGCGGACAGATCGGCGGCGCGGCGGTCCATGTCGGCGATGCGGCGCACGGCCTCGCCCGCGCGGGCTTTCCATCCCTGCATCTCGGCGCGTGCGGCGGTCTGGCGGTCGCGCGCCTGCGCCAGGTTGCGGTCGTGCGCGGTGCGGTCGGCACGCGCCAGCGCCACCTGCGCGCGCGCCGCCTGCGCCTCGCCCTGCAACCGCGCGGTCGCCGCCGCCGCCGCGGACCCGTCGGGCAGCGCCGCCAGCGCCGCCTCGGCACGGGTGCGCTCAGCCTCGGCCTCGGCGATGTCGGCGGCGACGCGCGCCTGCCGCTCGATCAGGTCGGCGCGCTGCCCGGCCAGCCGCTCGATCTGCGCGGCGGCGCGATCCTCGGCGCGCTGGGCCTCGCGCTGTTCGGCCTCGGCCTGGGTCAGCAGCGCGCGCGCCGATTGCGCCGCGGCGCGGGCGCGCGCGATCCGGTCGTCCAGCGCGGTGCGGCGCGCGGTGGCGCGCTCGACCGCCTCGGCCGCGGCGGGGCGATCGGCGGTCAGCATCGCCAGCCGGTTGCGCCGCTCCAGCCGTTCGGCCGCCGCTGCGCCGCCGTTCTCGGTGACATAGCCGTCCCAGCGCCGCAGCCGCCCCTCGCGTGTGACCAGCCGCTGGCCGGGGGCGAGCGGCTGGCCCGAATCGCCCTCCACCAGGAAGATCTGCGCCAGCCGCCGCGCCAGCGCCGCGGGC
>NZ_LSJO01000005.1:0-2261 GCF_001556735.1 Sphingomonas sp. CCH9-F2
GCGTTGCGCAGCAGCACCGCGCCCTTTTCCGCCGCATCCTGCGCCACCGCGGTATCGGCGGCGGCGTCGATCGGGGCGATCGCGAGCGGGTGGTCGAACAGCCCGTTGGCGAACATCGAGCGCAGGATACGCCGCACCATGTCGTCGAGCCGCGCGGCGGGCACCTGGCCGGCGTCGATTGCGGCGGCGAGCGGCGCGCCGAAATACGGCTGCGCATCGAACGTCGCGGCGGATTCCTGGTCCAGCCCCGCATTGGCGGCGGCGACGGTGGAATGGACAGCCCCCCAGTCCGACATCACCCAGCCGGGATAGCTCCAGCGCCGCTTCAGCAGGTCGCGCAGCAGTGGCGCGTTTTCACACGCATAGGCGCCGTTGACGATGTTGTAGGCGCACATCACCGCGCCCGGCCGCCCGCGCTCGATCGCGATCTGGAACGCCAGCAGGTCCGACTGGCGCAGCGCGGCGGGATCGATCCGCGCGTCGAGCGTGAACTGGTCGGTCTGCTGCGCGTTGAGGACGTAATGCTTCACGGTCGAGACGATATGGTTCGACTGGATGCCGGCGATCTGCGCGCCGACCATCCGCCCGGCGAGGAGCGGGTCTTCGCCGCCATATTCGAAATTGCGGCCGTTGCGCGGTTCGCGCGTCAGGTTGATCCCGCCCGCGAGCAGGACGTTGAAGCCGTAGCGGCGCGCCTCCCCGCCGATCATCGCGCCGCCGGCCCGCGCGACACCTTCGTCCCAGCTGGCGATCGTCGCCAGCGTGCTGGGCAGCGCGATCGCCGGGCGCGAGGTGCGCGCCGTCGGCTGGGTCGCGACGCCCATCGCGGCATCGGCTTCCCATAGCGGGGGGATGCCGAGCCGTGGCACGCCCGCGACATAGCCTGCCGATCCTTCGCGCGCCGCGGCGGGGGGATGCGTATCGGGCTTGCCCGCCTGTTCCGACGCGAACTCGCCGATCACCATCGCCAGCTTTTCCTCGCGGGTCATCGCGGCCAGCACCAGCGCGGCGCGGCGATCGGGGGAGAGCGACGGATCGTGCCAGTCGTCGGCGCGGGGGGCGGCGCCGAGCAGCAGCGGCGCGGCGAGCGCGAGGGCGGCGGCGGCGAGCCGGGTCACTGCCATGCGGCGCGCGCCGGGGCGACGGTGACGGTGCGGCTCACGCGGCGGCCGTCACGGGTAACGGTGCGCAGTTCGGTCGCGCCGCCCACCGCGACCGGGCCGGTGTAGCGCGTCCAGGCGCCGCCGGCGGGGCGATAGTCGATCGCGGTGCCGGGCAGTTCGCTGTTCGCCTCTAGCCGGCCCGCTACGATCCGCGCCCCGGGCGGTGCCAGCCGGTAGAGGATATTGTCGCCCTCCAGCGCGGTCAGCCGTTCGGCGACGCGCCCCGCGAAGTCGCGCCAGCCGGCCAGCAGCGCGGCGCTGTCGACCCGTGCGTCGCCATAGGCATAGCTGGCGCCGGGAACATAGGCGGGTTCCCACGACGGGGTCGACCAGCCGCGTTCCGCCAGCGCGAACAGCCGCGGGAACAGCATATATTCGACCTGCGAATCGCGGCGGATCATCTCGCTCCACAATTGCCCCTGGATGCCGGCGACGTGATGGCCGGGGGCGAGCGGCACCGGATCGGCGATCGTCCCCGGCCGGTTCAGGATATCGGTGACGACCGCGCCGTTGGCGGGCAAATTGCCGGGCATGAAGGCGTAGAGGCGGAACAGGTCGATCTCGCGCGTGGCCCAGGTCGCGCCGGGTTCGTCCGGCGACACCGCCTGCGGCATGTCGAGATAGGTGACATCGGGGATCGACAGGATCACCGGCCAGCCGCGGTTGGCATGGGTGTGCGCCTCCGCCACGCCCGGCCCGAACAGACCGCCCCAGACATAGGATTGCATCTGCGCGGGCAGCTTGTCGGCATCGGCATGGGTCAGCCCGTCGCTCCACGCGCCCGCGCGGATGCCGCGCGTCGCCAGCATCGCGGCGACCCGCTCTACGAAGCGCGCGCCGAGATGCGCGATCGGGGTGCCGGTGCGCGCCGCCTCCGCACGGCAGGCGGGCGACTCGCGCCACGCGCCCGCGGTCTCGTCCGCGCCGATGTGATAGAGGCGCAGCGGCACGCCGGCCTTCGCATGGAGCCGCGCCATCGCCGCGACGACGGTGTCGAGGAAGCGATAGGTCTGCGGGATGCAGACGTTCAGCGTATTGTCGTCGTACAGCTGGATGCTGCGGTAGCGCGTCGTATCGGCGGGTTCGACCAGCCGGTAG